>JBAZLY010000011.1:0-35501 GCA_041650035.1 Candidatus Omnitrophota bacterium
TGATAGCCCTTGTCGAGCTCAATGATGACCCAGTATTGGTCTATGTCATTTTTAAAAAGCGTTACCTTGCCCTGCGCATAAGCAAGGCTAAGCGATGACACGATATCCTCGGCGGTAATACCGAGAGTTGACGCCCTCTGCCTTAATAATATAATGTCTAACTGCGGCATATCAAGCTTTACGCTGTTCTGTATGCCTGTCAAGCCCGGCATGGCCCTCATTTTTTGTTCAAGGAGGTTTGCCGCTTCATAGAGTTTTTCCCTGTCCTGGCCGCTCATGACATATGAATATTTTGAGCCTGTGGCGGTGCTTTCTCCGCCGGTGCTTATAACAAGGGCCGGCATAGCCATGGTAAAGACGAGGCCGTCGCTGATCATGTATAACCGGGACATTAATTCCTCAACAACCTTCGCTATAGGTTGTCTGCCCTTTGACCCGTGGGGCTTGAGTATGGCGTAAAAAATACCGGTTGACTGGTCGGCACCCGTTTGAAGACCTGTTACGGTGACAGCTTTATCTATGTTTTTGTTGGATTGGAGCACGGCATTTACCTTGTCCTGAAATTCCGACATCTTTTCCGACGATATGCCTAAGGGCGCCTGCATAAAACCGATAATAGCGCCGCTGTCGCCTTCCGGGATAAAGGTCTTTGGCAGTATCCGGATAAACCATAATGTGCCGATAATGCATATTATCCAGATGATAAGAGCGATATGCCTGTGCTCAAGAACATATTTTAATGCTCCGGCATAGGAATTCTTTATGCGTTTTTCTATCTTATCCGATGCCTCCTGAAGCCATGTCTTCTTTTCTGCCCCGCCTTTTGTCCCCCGTTTTTCCTTGAGCATGCGCGCACACATCATAGGAGTTAACGTAAGGGCCGCTATTGTAGAGCACACTATGGCCGCTACTACCGTAAGGGATAATTCCCTGAACAGTCTGCCCACGATACCGCTCATGAAGACAAGCGGCACAAAAACTATAATAAGGGCTATGCTTGTTGAAATAACGGTGCCTGTGATCTCGCCCATGCTTTTTATGGCCGCCTTCAGGGGTTTTTCGCCCGCCTCCACATGTCTTATGGTATTTTCAAGGACGACGATGGCATCATCAACCAAAAAACCCACCGACAGGGTAAGCCCCATCAGCGAAAGGTTATTCAGGCTGAAGCCCGCGGCATACATCACGGCAAATGTGCCGACAATCGCGATAGGCAGGGTAATACTCGGTATTACCGTATCCGAGAGCCTGCCCAGAAAAAGAAATATGATCAATACAACCAGAATAATAGCTATTACTATGGTATCTTTGACGTCCTTAACAGATTCAACGATGGAATCGGACTGGTCATATAAAACATCTATTGTTACCGCGCCGGGCATCTCCTTTTTTAA
Source organism: Candidatus Omnitrophota bacterium (assembly GCA_041650035.1). Taxonomy (GTDB): domain Bacteria; phylum Omnitrophota; class Gorgyraeia; order JABMRG01; family JABMRG01; genus JAQUQI01. The sequence goes on from JBAZLY010000011.1 coordinate 1,395, forward strand.
TTCCTCGAGAGTATCCGTTATCCTTTTTGACAGCGCGACCGTATTCGCGCCCGATTCCTTAGTGACGGCCAGATACACATTGGTATCCTTCCAGCCCTGGTCTTGATTGTATGTAATTACCCTGACGACGTCATTTCTGGAGCTATCGGAACATTTGGCAATATCTTTTAGGTATACCGGGGCATTACCCCTGTATGTTATTATAAGCCCCTTGTAGTCCTCGGCGTTCATCAGCTGGGCCTGGGGCTCTATTGAGAATGTGCGAAAGGCCCCGTCGAGGCTTCCCGCGGGTATTATCACAGTGCCTGTTTTTATGGCCTTTGCCACGTCGTCTATGCCTATATCCATTGCCGCCAATTTTTGAGGGTCAACCTGCACGCGAACGGCCGTCTGGGCGCCCCATACGTCAACCCTTGAGACGCCTTCAACCATGCTCAATCTCTGTCCTATTGCCGTATTGCCGTAGTCATAAAGCTGTCCTCTCGTGAGGGTATCGGAACTTACGACAATATGTATAATAGGTTTATCCGAGGGGTTTGTTTTTTGGTATGTGGGCGGCTGGGGCAGGTCATCGGGCAAATTAGACATCGCCCTTGATATGGCCGCCTGGACATCGGGCGCGGCGAGGTCCACATCCACGTTCAAGCCGAATGTCAGGGTTACTTGAGATTCACTCTCGGTATTATTTGATATGATGGTTTGAAGCCCCTGTATCTGCATACATTCATTTTCAATCGGCTTTGCCACTGTGGATGCCATCATTACGGGGCTTGCGCCGGGATATACCACGCTAATGGTAATTACAGGGTATTCCACTTCAGGAAGATCGCTTACAGGAAGACTGGTATATGCCACAATGCCGAAGATAACAGCCGTTATCATTACAAGCACTGTCATTATAGGCCTTCTTATGAAAACCTCGGAGAATATCATTCTCTGCCTTTTTCTCCTTCGTCCTTGACGGTCTCGGTCAGATCTATTACAGGCGCTCCCGGGTAAAGCCCCAATGTCCCTGATACTATGACCTTTTCCCCGGAATTGACGCCTTCTTCAATAACGATATAGTCGCCCTGTCTTAAACCTGTCTTTACAAGACGCAGGTCAGCCTTGTTCGAATCATCAAAGACGAAAAGATAATGGCCTTTTTGGCCTATCTTTACAGCCGAAGAAGGCGCGAGCACCGCGGCTTTGGAAACACTTAGTATTAGCCTGATAGTCGTAAACTGCCCCGGCCATAGCCGGCGCTCTTTGTTGTCAACTAATGCGCGGGCATATATTGTCCCTGTCGCATTGTCAACCGTGTTATTTATGAAGACCAGCTCGCCGGCAAAGGTGCTGTCACCGGCCTCCGGCATGATCTCAACCTTTAAGGCACTCCGCGTCATGGATTCTCTTACCCTAAGAAGGTCCCTTTCGGGCAGGGTAAAATCCGCGTAGAGCCTGTCTATATCCTTAATATTGACCAGTACAGGGCCATTGTCGGCTGTCACTATATTGCCCGGGTCAAGCTGGTTCTTAGCCGTTACACCGTTAATAGGCGAAACGATATGGCAATAGCCGAGATTGATTGCCGCCAGCTCCAAAGACGCCTTATCAAGGTCAACCTGGCCCCTGGCCGAAAGCGCTTGTGTCTGCAGGGCCTCAAAGCCTTGTTTTGATATGAGGTCTTTTTCCAATAACTTTTTGTTCCGTTCAAGCGTGTCTGTCTTAAGCTTAAGGTCAGCCTCGCTTTGTTCAAGGCAGGCCCTAACCTTAGCCAACTGCGCCTCATATTCGCTTGGGTCTATCGTAAATAGCTCATCACCCTGCTTTACATAGTCGCCGTTTTGAAAATGCATCTCTTTTATCTTACCCGTTACCTGCGACCTGATATCAACGTCCAATAGAGGCGAAAGCGTCGCGAATGATTCCACGTAAACAGGTACGTCTTTTTGAATGACAAGTCCTGTCTGGACCGGCCTTTTCGGGGCGGGGGCAGGCCTTGGCTGGAAGACGATGCCCTTTATAATAAAAAAAATGGCCAAAACAAGCGCTAAGGCGATAAGCCGTTTTTGGAATCCTTTATCGCCGATGAGTTTCTTATAAGTATCCGGATTTTTGTAATCGAATCGTATCATTGGCCCTCTTTCTCCGGAGATGTCCCGGTTTTTAAAGAACCCGTAGCGTGCGCTAATTCGACAGCCGCCACAAATACCTGCCTTTGCGAATCAACATGTTTTGCCCTGGCGTTTGACACATCGCCCTGCGCCTGCAAAAGGTCAAGCATGTCCCTAAGGCCCTGCGAATACCCCTCAAGGGCAAGTTCATGAGACGCTGTAGAGCTTTCAAGATATGCCTTGCTGTATCCAAGTTTCTTAACCGCCGTATTGTAATCGAAGTAATTTTTCCAGACATCGGCGCTTGCCTCAAGCTCAAGCTGTATCAGGGTGTCAAGCGCCGCGTTAAATTCCGCTTCAGCCTGAAGCTTCTTGTTCAGATTATAAAAACCGTCAAAGATATCCCAATCCACGCTCAAATACCCGCCATAGTCATATGCATTATCGCGCGCCTGTTTTTCATTATAATATTTATACCAATCATGCCCATAGGTGCCGCCGATATTGATTACAGGCCACAATGCCGAGTTTGCCTGCCGTATCTTTGCTTTTTTTTCATCCGCCGCCGCTCTTGCCGAGGCAATGTCCGGCCGGCAGGATAAAGCCTCATCTATCATTTCTCTGATATCGGATTCCCGCATTTGAAAAGGCACCTCCCGCTGCGGCATGACAATATTGATGTCCGTGTCCGCGCTAAAACCTACGGTTATGGCAAGCTGGGCCTTGGCCTGCTTAAGGCGGCCATTGGCATCCTCCAATTCATAAAGTGACCTATTATAGCTTGATTCCGCCTGCAGTTTGTCAAGCTTGGAGACAATGCCTGACCGGTATTTCAAATCCGCCGCCTCCAGGCCTTTACCGGTATCGGCAAGGTCTGCCTTCGCTGACTGGACAACCGAATAGGCGCTAAAAAGCTCATAATACGCCTTTTGAACATTAAGGATAATGTCCTGCAGAGATTGATTAAAGGTGTAGCCCGCGGAAAGCATATCCTGATACGCGGCCTCAATAGAGGCATTCCTGCCGCCAAAGTCAAAAAGCAGAAGCTCTGCCTTGCCGGAAGGCCCGTATTTTAATTGGTTTGCCTCGCCTGATACCGTATTAGGGACAGATTTTTCCCTTTGGCCGCGGCCGGTTACAGATACTTGCGGCAATAGAGTGCTTCTTGCCTGTCCGAGCGCGGCCTTTTTGGATTTAATATCATTCCATGATTTTGAGGTTATAGGGCTGTTGCAGAATGCTGTATCAAGGAGTTTGGCAAGTGAAAGAGGCTCATTGCCTTCAGGCGCCCTCGCCCTTATACCCTGCCATGTCTTATCAGGCGCCGGGGTCTTAGACTGCTTGCGGGTAGGCGCCCATTGAGCGTTCAGCGGAGCCGGCGTACTGTAACCCGCGCACCCCGGCAGGCAGAGTAGCGTAATCACGGCAAAAAAAACCGCAGCGAACGAAGTGTTTGATATTCTACACCCGGGCTTAGTCATATTCCGGCGATACGCGCCTTTCATTTATATTACTTTAAATTTGCTATCTCCCCGCCAAGCCTATACGCCTTCTCAAGGCAGGCCTTGTTTGTTTTTGCCGCGCCCTTATCCTCAAGCCCGGACAGCCAAAGCGCCTTAACAAGGCCGGTATCCAATACCCTGAAAAATATCTCAATTATCTCTTTTGAATTCCTAAAAAAATCCCTGTTCTTATATTTGCTGACACAAATAAAGCCGCCTCGTTTGACCGGGCTGGTTTTTTTGCCCAATCTGTATTTTTTAACCCATAATTGCTGGCATCTGTCTATTGCCGCTTTAAGCTGCGCCGTTACCGAGCCGAAATAAACGGGACAGGCTATGATGACCCCGTCGCAGGAATCGATCTTTTGGATAAGCAGGGCCATATCGTCTTTTATACGGCATTTGCCGTCTTTAAAGCAGGCATCTTCGCCGGCGCAGGGTTTTATGTTAAGCCGGGAGAGGGATATCATTTCGGTTTCAGCGCCCGCCGCGCGCACACCCGCGAGGGCGCTGTCAAGCAATGCGCGCGAATTGCCATTTACGCGGGGAGACGCTGACAGGCCTAATATCTTCATACTATTTACCCCCGCGCAGGACAGCAAGCATTTGCGCATGTATGATGGAGTTTGAGGCAAGGACGCGTTTCATAAACGGGTTAAAACACCCGCCTTTAAAATCCGTTACCGTGCCCGCGGCCTCCTGGACTATAAGCGCCCCCGCGGCGGTATCCCACGGGTTCAGCTCCATCTCCCAAAAACCGTCGAACCTTCCGGAGGCGACATAGCACAGATCCAAGGACGCCGAGCCCGGCCTTCTTATGGCCTGGGCCTTGAGCATAAAGGATTTGAAATACCCGATATTATCGCGCATTTCTTTCCCGAGCTTATACGGAAAGCCCGTTGAAAGCAGGGATTCTTTTATTGTATTGATAGAGGATACGCGTATCCTTTTATTGTTCAGGTATGCCCCCATGCCCTTTAAGGCGCGGAACATCTCGTCTCTTACGGGGTCGTATACAACGCCCGCGAACATCTCGTCATTTTTCATAAGCGCTATAGATACGGCAAAAAAATGGAAGGCATGGGCATAATTGGTAGTACCGTCAAGGGGGTCTATTACCCACTTGTATTCGGATTGGGATCTGCCCAAAAGTCCTATCTCTTCGGAGAGTATGCTATGCGAGGGAAAATCCCGGCGCAGGGATTTGATGATAAGGCCCTCGCTTTTTTTATCCATCTCGGTCACGAGATTCTTCCTTGCTTTATACTTGATAGCATGTTTCTTCCCAAGGCCTTCAAGAAGGACGGTACCCGCCTGTCTGGCTGTCAGGCATGCCTTGTTTAAAAAATCTTTGGTGTTTACTCTCATTAATCTATTTTTCCTTTTTTACCCGCTCATCTGAAAAGACCGCTGAAGATTAAAAACTCGGTTCAACGCATAATACCTTGTATTTCCTGAAATTCTTAAGCGCGCCCGTGATAAAGCTAAGGTTTGTCAGGTACCTCATCCTCGCCCATTCAAAGAAATATTTTCCCGGTTTCATGAAAAAACACCAATAGAAGAATCTATACGCCGACCATAATGCCAGGATGGCCATGGCAGAGGTAAATATGATTAGGCCGTTGTTTCCGGGGTTGGCGGCCACCGCGGCAAGCCCGAGAATAAATGCCGCCGAGGCAATATGCATCATGTGAAAGCTGCCTATATAAATATAGCCCTTTATAAAAAACGGCAAGCGGAATAACGGCGTTCTCGGATAACGGCCTATAAGCTGGAATATAAGTTCAAATTTTTGACAGCTGTGCTTATCAATGAGCGCCGGATGGGCCATGGCATAAGTATACCAGACCTTTCTTAAGGCGTTAAAGTCCGACCTGTGCATATGTTCTACCTTGGCCTCCGGGGCGAAATAAAGCCTCCAGCCTTTTTGTTCTATCTGAAGCGACATGTCTATATCCTCGCCTGTCGGGTGCGGCCAGAACGCGCCGCCCGCGCTGTCTAAGGCCTTTCTCCTGTATGCCACATTGGCGGTTACAAAGAAATACGCCCTGTGCCCGGCTATCTGTGTCGGGCTCTTGTCAGTAAGAGGCGGGAAATACCCCTCGCTTATAAACCCGTAACGCGGCGATACCATGTTGAATTTAAAATGTTCGCAATATGCCTCTGTCAGGTTGTCTTTGTCAACCTTCAGCGTGTATATTTCACCGCCCACCGCGCCTATCCCGGGGTCTTTTTCAAACTTGCTTAACATGATATTTATCCATTCGACGCATGGGGCGCAGTCTCCGTCAGTAAAGAATATATATTCCCCGGTGGCATATTTGAGCGCTTCGTTTCTGGACATCCCGGCTGTCAGGGAACCCGGGACATTGACTATTTTTATGAAAGGATATTTTGTCTGCCAGCTATTGACGATATCAAGGGTGGCGTCTGTGGAACCGCCGTCAGCGATGATTATCTCCCACAGGCCGTGAGGATAATTTATCTTAAGCAGGTATTGAAAGGTTTTCTCTACCGTTCTTTCAAAGTTTTTTATAGGGATAATTATCGAAACAAATGGTTTTTCACGCATAATATTACCGGCCGGCCGTTTAAAATCATAAAAAGGAATAATCCCATGAAAAAGGGTTGTCACGAGACAACCCTTTTTCATAGCTTACGGATATATGTATAAAATTATTTCTTTACCTTTGTGTCCGGTATCTCTACCATAGAAGGTTTAATAACTGACTTGTATTCAGGATTATGAAGCGTGACGGCATCCCCTACGCCTGATACAGTCCTGGCAAAAGCATTTATCACGCCTTTCCACAGGCCTATTGTGAGCCCGAGGAACGGGTTATCTGAATCCTTGGTTACCGCTGACACGGCTTTTGGTATCTCTGTCCAACCAAGCAAGGCATTATTATGAACGGTCTCTATCTTGTCCTTGTCATCTGTCTGCGCCGTTGCAGGCGCAAACATTACGCTTAACACGAAACATATTGTTAACGCGTATATTGCCATTTTTTTCATCACGCTTCCCTCCTGTTTTTATTTATATTAGCATAAAAAAAATCCATAGGCAACAAAAATTATATTGCCTCGTGATTTTTAGCTATAGCGATACGTTCGGCGGCCGGTGGGTGATTGTAAAAAAATATTTTCTCGAGCGGGCCGGGAGAGGGGTCCGAGAGGTTTTGCGCTGAAAGTCTCTCCATGAGTTTAAGAAGTGCCCGCGGGTTGCCTGTAAACTCGATGGCGCCCCTGTCAGCCTGGGCCTCATAGGTCCTTGAGACAAAATTTTGGACGGGCATGAACATGAAGTTAAAAGAGATCATCAACAGCGCTATATACGGCAGGGCCTGCAGGCTGTGTTTATAAGGTATCACGCCCGACAAAATAAGCGTGTTAAGCATAATATCAATTAACATCAGCGATATCAGTGTCAGGACAAGACCTGTTAGGCTAAGCTTCCAGAAGTGTTTGAATTTGTGATGGGCCATCTCATGCGCCAAGGTGATCTCAACCTCATCAGCGGGGCATTTTTCCAGCAATGTGTCCGAGAGCAGTATCCTCTTTGTGGAGCCTATTCCGCATACGGCGGCATTTGCCTTGGATGTTTTTTTGCCGAAGGCAATAATATAGATATCAAGGATTTTTATGCCTGCCTTCCGGGCAAGTGTAGCGAGCTTATTTTTTAGCTCCGGATCCGATATTTTTGTAAGTTTATAAAATAACGGTATAACAAGCATAGGAAAGACGCGGGCAAGGACGATATTGATTAAAAATAAAAAAATCCCCGTGTAAAGCCACCAGAGCTTAGGAAAATTCATAAGCAGGAAAAAGAACACGCCAAACATTACCATGAACAACGCCCCGCTTAGCGCGTTTTGCTTGAGATAATCGGCTGTCCACGATAAGAAACCTTGCCTTGACAGCCCATATTGACGCTCAATACCGTAAGAAATCAGGCAGGTAAAAGGCCAGGAGGCTGCCATAAGCAGGCCTCCGGTAACAGCCGCGAAGAGTATAGCCGGCAAATAAGGGCCCGCGCAGGCGCGGCCGCATACATGTTCCAGGCGGATTGAGCCGCCTGTTCGAATAATAGCGAAAAAAAATCCCGCGTTAACAGCGATAGAACATAGTATCAGGAGACGTTTCGCGGATGAATATGACTTTGCCTTTTTAATCCATTCGTCCATTCTTGCTTTTCTCCCGGAAAAAATCTTCAGGTCTTATGGTCTTAAGACGTTTTTTAAACGCCTCTACCTCATTAGTTGAGATAGGCTTGTTGATAACGGGGCATTTTTTAAAGACCTTATCATCGATATAGACCGGCGCCCCGGCGCGCAAGGCGATGGCAATAGCGTCGCTCGGCCTGGCATCGACGGTATATCCTCTTTCCCCCTGCCTTATCGTCATCTTGGAATAAAAAGTACCGTCAATGAGGTCTGTTATGGTAACCCTCTCGAGCGCGGCGCCTATCACTGTAATCATGTTGCTGATGAGGTCATGAGTTAGAGGCCTCGGGAAATACTCTTTTCGCAGGGCCGCCGAAACGGCCATGCCTTCGGCAGGCCCTATCCATATAGGTATAAGCCTTGTACCCGTCACCTCTTCAAGTGTCAGCAGATATTGCGCTGTCTCCGGCACTATCAGCAATGAATATATATCCGCTTTTTTCACGTCAGTTTATACCCAGTTTTTTCAAGGCAATTTCGCTCTTGCGCCATTCATCCAGGACATTGACGGTTACCCGCAAAAAAATCTTCCTGCCGAACCGCTCTTCAAGCTCTTTTCTGCTAAGGGTTGATATCTGTTTTATCATTGAGCCTTTTTGCCCTATTAGTATGCCCCTTTGCGAATCGCGTTCAACATAGATAATCGCCTCAATATCAAGTATGCCGGTATCGGGCCGTATCTCAAAACCCTCAACCGCCACAGCCAGCGAGTGAGGCACCTCTTCTCTGGTAAGGCATATGGCCTTTTCTCTGATTATCTCCGAGGCAATAAAGATATCGCCTTTGTCCGTTATATCATTATCATCATAAAGTTTATCACCGGCTGGAAGCATACCGGCAATGGTCTTTTGCAGTAAGGGCAGGTTTTCATGGGTCGAGGCGGATATAGGGATAAACTCCTTAAACGGGTATCTGTCTTTCAACTCGCCTATTATAGGTAATATCCTTGACTTGCTTACGGCGTCGATCTTGTTTATGGCGACAACCGCAGGCTTGGCAGACTCGCGTATCCTGTCAATTATAATATTGTCGGCCTCGGAAAGCCTGGATGACGCGTCAACTACAAAGATGATGATATCGGCATCAAGCATGGAATTGGACGCCTTGTTCATCATCAGTTTGCCGAGCAAAAGATGCGGCCTGTGTATGCCCGGCGTGTCCACAAACACGATTTGAGAGGCCTTCTCCGTCACAATGCCCCGTATGGTGTCCCTTGTTGTCTCTGGCCTATCGGAGACAATGGCTATCTTCTTGTTGACAAGGGCATTTATAAGGGTAGATTTTCCAGAATTCGGCTTTCCGATAATAGCGGCAAAACCGGCCCTGTATTTTGACATAACATTTGCTCCGCAATATGTAAATACATCTATATCTTATAGACTCTGTCGCCTGAACGAACCCTCTTTTTCGCCAAAAAACCCGCCTCATCGCCCGTGGCGGCCGATGTAACAGGTTTATTATTGATCTGAAGGGAGGCGATCTTCTGTTTAAAGCCTGTGGTGTGCCCTTTTATCTCGATGGTATCGCCCGGTGCGAGGGGCGCCTTGAGCTTTATTACCCCGGCCTTGCAATGCGCGAAATAGTGGGTTATCTCTCCGATGAGTTTACCGTGTGACTCCTTGACATCCGTCTTTGCTTTCACCGCTTTTTTCTTAAACAGACCGAAGATCATATCCCCTCCTTTTTTAAGAAACTCTGTCAGAAAGCAATGTAGCCTAAATTGTCATAATTTTACCACAATCAGGTTGAAAACACAAGCTATTCCCATGAAAGCTGAAATCTGAAAAAGCCGACCACCAGCCGACATCTCAAGCCGACATCTCAAGTCGACATCAAGCCGACATCTCAAGTCGACAGACGTTTTGAAAGTTGTGAGGCACAGTGTCCCCAAGCTAAGAAGGACAGTGTCCCCCCGGTCTTGTTTACCAGACGGTAGCGAGTATTTGACCCATCGCTTGAATGACAGGGGTTAAAAGGCTTTAAGAAGTTGGGGGATTGGGCCAGCAGATATATTTATAGTCGCAATTTCCGCATTTTTCTTTTGATTTATCATATTCAGGCAGTTTGTCAAAGCATAACTGCCTTATCGACTTCCAGCAGTTACTAATAACACATTCAAGTTCCGACACCATATCTTCCGTTATCTGTATGGATATCCGGACAGGCTCACCGCTTTTAAGCCCATACTTTTTAGTTGAATTTCTCGCCGGCTCAACAAACACAAGCATCCCTTCGGCGACCTTTTTTGTCCCGCCGGATGACTTGTCATTATCGTAAAGCAGTTTATACGCCACAAGTTGTCTTAAATAGCCCTCACATTCAGGGCTTGAGAGGTCTTTTGTGCCGGATAACAGTTTTTTCACATGATCGTCAGGTTTGCCTGTCTTGTAGTCAACCACCCTGACAAGCGCGCCCTTATTATCCATTGCTTCGGTCTTGTCATATTTGCCGGTGAATACGAGCTCATCATCCAATAATATTGACAGCTTATTTTCAAGACCCAGCGGCATTACAGGATTCAGCGATTCCTTTTCATACCAGTCCCGTAATGAATCCACGTGTTCAGCGCATCTTAGCCTTATGGCCTCTTCAGGCCCCTGGAATTCAAGTTCCTTAAAAAAAGCCTGTTTAAAAAAATCGTAATGCGGGAACCTCTTCTTTTTTCTAAAGGAATCATACGCCTCTTCAAGCCCCTTGTGGACGCAGTTTCCGAATACCAAACTTAGCTTTTTCTTGGAAGGAAGACGCAGGACATCGTTATACAAAAACCTGCGTTTACAATTTATGTAATTGTTTAGGCTCGTGGGGTTGAGCGTGAGTCCTGAAATCAGGTCGGAAAGGATATCCTCCGTGCCGATAAACGGGTCATTTTTTTCCGAGATGAAAAGGCTTTTTTTTATTATCAGCTCTTCATCCGCCTGCCGCCCGGTATCATCCTTGTCAAGGCCCATGAGCTGAAGATAGGCACTGCTTATATCGCCTTCAGCGGGGCTGGCCGTGTAGATAAGGTGCGATTTAGCGCGCGTTGACGCTACATAAAAAAGCCTTGTCTCGTCATAGGCGGAAAGCTCTCTTTTTTTTGCCTTGTCATGCGCCCTTTCGCGCGTCCTGTAAATTTCAGCGGGAAGCGGTATCATCGGGGCCTTATGTTTTGCCGGCCAGCTCCTGTCCTGAACGCAAAACGGAATTAACACGGAATAGAATTCAAGCCCTTTGGAACCGTGGGCCGTAAATATACGCACGCCGTTTTGGCTCATTGACACAAGCCTGCCCTGCAACGGCATGCCGTGCTCTTTAAGGGTATTTAGCATATCTACAAGGTCGTTCAACCTGGCAGCCGGCCTGTTGACGTCATTATCCCGAACAAGGTTAACAAAAGAACCCAGCGCGCGCAGGTCACGCACACGAAGTATCCGGTCGTCTATGTATGATTTTAAGACAAACCCCAACAGCCCTATGTCTTCTATATACTGTAAAAGCGCGGTGTGAGCGGGCAGTGAGTTGGCATTACGAATAAACCTTTTAATGGCCCATGCCGTCCGCTGTAAAGAAAGCGGGTTTTTGAATTTGTATTTTTTGACAGTCTTTAAACCGGCTTCTTTGCTGTCATCAAACCCCGCGTTAATATCCACGGCGTCAAAGATATCCATGAATTCCCTGAAAAAAGTTACCTCTGTCCTCGGCCTGGTATCCTGTCTGTCGGCCCGCGCCCTTTTGACACGGTTGATTATTAATAGCACGTCGGAGAGCGGTATCCGCGTATAATCGCTTGTCAGGACACTGTATAAAAGCGTGTCTTTTTCAGTAAGTGTCTCTATGCTGGAAGTATCGGCAAGCTTTATGATGTCAATCATCTGCCGAACCCTTTTCTCGCCGCTTATGTCCTCCTTGCCGTCTGTGGCGTAGGGTATGCCCGAGGTCAGGAAGGCGTCAACAAGCTTTAATATATCGGACCTTTTTCTCACAAGGACAGCTATATTATTGTAAGGGGCCGATTTATCCTCCTTGCTGATATCGGGCGAGGCCAAGATAGCGTCCTTGAGTTCTTCAACACGCCTTATTACATAAAGAAGCTCCTCCGATTCGGTTGAGAATTCGCGAAACTCTATTACCCTGTCTTTGTAATCCCTGTTGGGCACGAGCTTTTTTGACGCTATCCTTTCATTATCCGGCAGGCCGTTAATGAGCCTTTCGGATATCTTTATTATATCTTCGGCCGAGCGGTAATTTTCTTTTAGCGATATGGTCACGATACCCGGGTAAATATCTTTTAACAATTTGAAATTCCCCAGGCTCGCCCCCTGGAAGCGGAATATGGATTGGTCGTCATCGCCGACACAGCAAAGGTTGGGATCGCCGCTTCCCGCCAGCTCTATCAACAGGTCTAATTGCGCGCCATTTGTATCCTGAAACTCATCAACCATGATATAGCGGTATTGCTCCTGAAGGGATTTTTTGAAGGCCTGTTTTTCTTTGAGCGCCTGCGTTGAAAACAATATCATATCGTCATAGTCGTATCTTCCCCTGTCGTCGAGGACGGCCTTGTTCCTGCCCGATTTCAATTCCTCATAAAGCTTATAGACCTTCGCCAGGGCCAGTATCCTCGGCAGGTCCTTACCCGACAGATAAATGTCGTCCGCCGCGGCTTGCGCGGCTATCTTTTCAAATCCGGCATGGCTTATGCCTTCTTTTTTGATCTCGCTTATGGCCTCGAGTATGGACCTTTTATACATATAAGCGCTTCTAAAGGGCCTGATAGGGTCGATGCCCTCGATATTATCCAATATATACTCCATGAGCTTGACGTTTTCAAAATCAGATACCATGATCCTGTCCCGCGAGTATTCACGCGCTTCATCGGATTCAAGTATCACGGAGTTTGCGAAACTATGAAAGGTGCCCGCCTCAACATCGTAACCGGCGCGGCCGAGTATTTTTACAAGGCGCTGTTTCATCGCCTTTGCCGCGGCATTGGTATACGTGAGTATAAGGATATTTTCAGGCCGGACACCTCTTTTGCTGATAATGCCCGCTGTCCTGACCGACAAAAGCTCGGTCTTTCCCGTGCCTGGGCCTGCCAGGACAAGTAAAGGGCCGTCTATCTTGTCAACTACCTCCGCCTGGGCCTTATTCAATTTTTTATAGTATCTGCCGAAATTATCCACGCGATTAACCCTGCCTTATTGTCCAATAAAATGAAGCCTGATGTCCCTTTTTCTTGGGCGGTTGTCAAAATCAATAAAAACGATCTGCTGCCATGTCCCAAGACATAACCGTTTATCTTTAAACGGAATCGTGACGGATGGTCCAAGCAACGACGCCCTTAGATGAGAATAGCCGTTGGCGTCGCCCCATGTTTTATCATGCTCATAGCTAACGCCTGAAGGCGCGATTTTTTCAAAAAGACGCTTCATATCGGCAACAAGCGCCGGCTCGTATTCCATTGTGGTAATAGACGCTGTAGATCCGATTACCGAGACGCATACTATGCCATTTTTAAGGCCGGTTTCGGAGAGCCTGTCGCTGACATCTGGCGTGATATCCGTGATCTCGCCGCGCCCGTTGCTGTTAAGCTGTATATCGCGGATATCAACTCGCATAGGTCTTTACCCTTAGTTTACGCAGGACGCATTGCCCGCATAGGGGGCGGCTCCTGCAGACATCCTTGGCATGGCGGACTATCAGGGCGTGGTATTCATTAAAAAGCGCGGTATCACCGGGCAGGTTATCCATAAACATGCCGCTTATAGAATCATAATCATGGTCATCCCGGGCAAGGCCTATACACTTGGCTATTCTTCTTGTGTATGCGTCAACCACAAAGACAGGCTTATCAAGCGCGTAGAGCAGGATAGAATCACAGGTCTCCGGCCCTATGCCTTTTATTTCAAGAAGCCTCTCGCGCAATAAAGACGTGTCCTGGGGCGCCATATTTTTGACCCGGCCTTTATATCCTTTGAAAAGAAAATCTATAAAACATTTAAGCCTTATCGCCTTGATATTATAATATCCGCATGGGCGGATGGCCGATGCTATTGTTTTTAGCCCCGCCTTTTTTAATCCATTAGGCGACAGTAGCCCTTTTTGCCTTAGGCCCTTTATAGCCTTTTCCACATTACTCCAGCTGGTATTCTGCGTAAGAATGGCGCCAACAATCACCTCAAATGGGCTTTCGGCAGGCCACCAATACTGCCTGCCGTAAACCTTTAGCAGTATATTATAGGCTTGAGCGATTACGGCCTTTTGACAGGCATGATGGGCATGGTTTTTTTCAGGATGCGGCATAAGTGGTTATTTTTTATAGTAATCGCGCACTATACGGACGACTTTATCAGCCGAATCCGCTATCTTAAACAGGGCAAATTCAGGCCTGCTTATAAGTCCCTCGCGGAGAAGCGTGTCTTTTATCCATTGGATTATACCTTTCCAATGCCTGGAGCCAACTAATATTACGGGAAAAGGCTGTATCCTCTTTGTCTGGATAAGCGTTAGGGCCTCAAAAAATTCATCAAGTGTCCCGAAGCCCCCGGGCATCACGATAAAGGCCCTGGCGTATTTAACAAACATGACCTTCCGGCAGAAGAAGTATTTGAAATCAATGAGATGCGTGACAAAAGGATTAGGTTTTTGCGCGACAGGAATATGAATATTAAGCCCTATTGACCTGCCCTTTGCCTTTTTAGCGCCCTTGTTAGCGGCCTCCATTATCCCCGGGCCTGCGCCTGTGATAATAGCGTATTTTAATTTGGCGAGTTTATAAGCGATCTCTTCGGCTAATTTATAGTATTTATCATTAGGTTTGGTGCGTGCCGAGCCGAATACCGTTACGGCAGGGCCTATCTTGGAGAGTTCTTCAAAACCTTCAACAAACTCCCCCATTATCCTGAATACGCGCCATGGGTCCTCTTGCGTAAAATCTATACCTTTGATATTTGCCATTAGCTCTCCCGTGTATTATAAAAAATATTATATCCCGCGTAAAAGAGCTTTTCAAGCATATTTACTGTTCTCTGTCATTCTCTCCCTCCCATTCGGAGGGATATCGTCGGCACCCGTCATTCCTACGCCTGTCATTCGAAAACGCCGTAAGGCGCGAGGAAGAATCTAACACTTGCTATCCTGTAATAAACAAGGCCAGGGGGACACTGTCCTTCCTGGCTTGGAAACAGTGGCCCTCACAAGTTTCAAAACGTCTGTCACTGTTCGTCTGTCACTGTTTGTCACTGTTGTGTTTGCTTATACTGCGATGGAGTTAACAAAACTGTTATCGCAGTGCCACTTTACCGTTTCTTTAATGCCCTCGACAACACATGTCTGCGGTACCCAACCAAGGATCTTATTGGCTCTTGATATGTCAGCCCAGGTTGCTCTCATGTCTGTCTTATGGGGTTTTAGGTACTTTTTAACAGCCTTTTTTCCTAATTGGTGTTCAATTAAACTAATAAGTTTTGCCAATGTATGCGGCTTGCTATTGCCGAGATTGAAAATATTATAACCATTTACTGTTAACGCCTTGATAGTAGCCCTTGCGATATCATCAATATAAGTAAAATCCCTTTTCTGGAGACCGTCGCCATATATTTCTATAGGCAACCCTCGCCTGATCTTTTCAATGAATTTAAAAGGGCTCATATCAGGTCTTCCTGCAGGCCCATAAACAGTAAAATACCGGACAACGCAGATATCCATATCAAACAGGTAATGATATGTATAGCACAAAGCTTCAGCGCCTTTTTTTGTAGCGGCGTATGGCGATATTGGTGTATTGACAGCAAGCGCTTCTTTGAAAGGCATCCTTTGACCCGCGTAAAGTGATGACGTGGATGCCAGGATGAATTTATTGATGCCGTAATGCCTGCAAAGCTCAAGTAGATTTAACGTGCCAATCGTGTTTGTTCTGGCATATACAAATGGATTTTCAACGCTGTATCTAACGCCCGCTCTTGCCGCGAGGTTAATTACGGCTTTAGGTCTGGATACCTTGACTACATCTTTGACAGCGTTTACATTCTCTATATCGTGCTTATAAAATTTAAAGTTCTTAAAGTTTTTAAGTTGGCTAATCCGCCATTTTTTAAGGCGGATATCATAATAATTATTCAGGTTATCAATCCCAATAACCCTGATGCCGTCATTTAGAAGGAATTCGCAGGTTTTCCATCCAACGAAGCCCGCCGCTCCAGTCACAAGTATTGTCTTTTTCTTTTTATTCATGCGCATAGGGATTATTTAATAAAAACTACTATGAGTTGTTAATAAGTTCTTTTTCAATTATAGCAGTTCTTTTACCTTTTACAAGGCCTAATGTTCCCTGCTTCTGTTATCTCGAGCATCACTTCTGTCATTCCGAGCGAAGCGGGAAATCTAATACTCGTCTGCCTGTCACACCCAAAAGAGGACACTGTCCTTCCTGGCTTGGGGACACTGTGCCTCACAAGTTTCAAAACGTCTGTCGGTCTGTGTGTCGGTCTGTGTTGGTCTATCTGTCGGTCTGTCGATCTTACTTTTGCCATTCCCGCGAGGCTGAAGGATCATCTTGCGCCGATATCAATGACGACTCATACGATATATCGGTTAATACACCTTGAAGCATGGCAACTGCCGCGTAATCCGAAGGGTTGTATTGCTTGATATTCTGGCTGATAGTGCCGATCTTTCCTATAAGAGCATCGTGGAGCGAATTCAGATTATCAAATCTTTTTATATCACCGGCTACCTTGTTGATATCTTCGCCACTGCTCAATATAAGATAGCGCTTGAGAAGGCCCGCCAAAGAAGGTAATTTCTCCGGCGCTATAACGCCGTTGGCCTGCCATGATTTAAATACTCCGCCTATGGCATTATCGAGCCTGCTGTTATTTATGTTAAACGCCGTTTCAACGGGCATATAACTTTTTCCGTCATATACTTTCTTTAACGCGCTAAGCGCTGATGTAAGTCCCGCGTTTTCATGGATATTAGCGCTGGCGGACGATGAAAGCGCCTGTATCCTGCCTATCCATAATTTTTCGATAGCTGATGAGACCTGGGATTCCATGCCCGGCCAATGTAACGTGTCAATGCGCCGGTCCCGGGCGATAGTAGCATTGTTTATAGGCAAAATAAGGCTTGCATTGTAATTATAGGCATCCGCGCCGCTGTGGGCATAAACCGCCGCTTGCGGGGGAGTGGCAACTTTGGATAATTCCAAGGATTTCTTATATACCTTTATTTTGTCCTCAATCCGCGGCAGGTAATAATCTTTTATCATGCCGTAGGCAATCTCATTAGTTATTACCCTCATCTCCGAAGGGTTTATTCTATGGTCGAACTGGATAATATTATATTTTTTCAGCAGCTGCGACATCTTGTCAACAGAGATAGTATTGGCCTTGCCGTTTACAAGATCTATGGCCATCTTATTGTATAGTCGGTCATTAGTTACCCATGGGTATTTATAGATTCTTGGCTTGGTATTCTCCTGCGCAGAAGCAAAGGCAGCGTGGCATAGTATTATGGATAACGCCAAAAGCGTTATATGTATTTTTTTTATAAACATAATATACCCATAGCCATTTTTTTATGTTATCAAACGGCAGGTGGTTTTTAAAATCTTATTAAAGAGTTATACTTCATTACAAATATACCATCTTTCATTGGATTGTCAATATATTTCGTAAAAATACCTGAAAGAAAACACTCCTTGCCTGCGTCAATTAAGATGAAGGTAGATCAGACAAAACCGTCTCCTTACCTATTGTCAGGTCGGGGACTAAACCCAAACCGAAAGGGGGAAATATGGAAGACAATATTAATGTGAATGTAGAAAGGCTTTACAAGCTTGAAAGTGTTGGAGCGTTAAAGGGCTTTGCGGATATCTCAATATGCAACTCTATTACTGTCAAGGGATTACGGATAGTTTCCGGGAAAAAAGGTCTATTTGTCAGCATGCCGCAAGAATTAGGCAAGGACGGCAAATGGCACAATAGGGTAATTGTCAACAGTGATTCTTTAAGGGATAAACTGACTGAATTGGTTCTCTCTGCTTTTCAGGATGAATAAAAAGAGGTCTATGGATAGGCTATCTCTCGGTAAGGCATCCGAAGATATTGCTGTTAAATATCTAAGGCGAAGGCATTTTAAGATTATCGGACGAAATTACCACTGTCGTGTAGGCGAGCTTGATATTATAGCCCGATATGGGGCAATACTCGTCTTTGTTGAGGTGCGCAGTACGCGGGAGAACTCATCAATAGACCCTATGGACTCAATAACCTCGCTAAAGATCGAACGCCTTAAAACCCTTGCGCGAATATGGCTTATGAATAAAGGAATTGATAATGCCCCTATTCGCTTTGACGCGATCGGTATTATTCACAATAACCGTGTTTTTGGCCCAAGATGCGTTATAAAGCATATTCAAGATGCCTTTTAGTCTGCCTAAACTGTGGATAACTCTACATAACAGCTCAAAACACCCCTTCAAAGGGGTAAAAAACAGCAAAAATGCCCAATAGGAGACAATATGCTTGCCAAATGCCAATCAAGGACAATAATAGGGACATGTTCACGCCATATAGATGTTGAGGTTGACATCTCAAACGGCATAAGGTCATTTACAATAGTCGGCCTTCCGGATGCCGCATGCCGTGAATCTGCCAAAAGAGTAATATCTGCCATAAGGAATTCAGGGTTTAAGATGTCATGCTCAAAGGTAATCGTAAACCTTGCCCCCGCTCATTTGCGCAAGGAAGGCGCTATGTTTGATCTTGCCATTGCAATAGCAATAGTGGCCGCGGAATTCAAGATCAGCCAGGGGATACTGGATAATAAGGTGTTTTGCGGCGAACTTTCTCTTGACGGAGGCCTTCGTCCGGTAAACGGCATGCTTTGCGTGGCCGATGATCTTAAAGAGACCCCTGAAACGGAGTTACTTCTTCCATGGCAAAATATGGCCGAGGCGCGCGCGATAAGCAATGCCAGGCTGATACCTGTCTCCTCCCTTGCCGAAACGGTCAACTATATCGCCAATGGCGCACTGCCCCCGCCAAAGACCTGCCCCCCTCTGGCGGTAGATGACAAAGAAAAAGACGACATGGATTTTTCCGATATAAGAGGCAATTATCATGCCAAAAGGGCCGTGGAGATCGCTGTAGCCGGCGGCCATAATATACTGTTTATAGGCCCGCCCGGAGCCGGAAAAACAATGCTTGCCCAGCGTATCCCCACCATTATGGGCGCCTTGAGCACCGAACAATCCATCCAGACCAGTAAGATTTACAGTATCCAGGGCCTGCTTAACAACAAAAGCCTTATCAATAAGCCCCCTTTCAGGGCTTTGCATCATTTTTCATCCGATGCCGGTATGCTTGGCGGCGGGTCAAATTATATAAATCCCGGCGAAATAAGCCTGGCCCATAATGGCGTCCTCTTTTTAGACGAATTACCGGAATTCAGGCGGGATGTCCTCGAGGCGCTTAGACAGCCTATCGAAGACAAGCTCATCCGTATTACGCGTTCCGGCAAGTCTGTTGTATACCCTTGCGATTTTATGCTCGTTGCCGCTATGAACCCATGCCCCTGCGGATATCTGACACATCCAAAAAAGGCCTGTGTATGCACACCCCATCAAGTCCACAGGTATTTGTCCAAGATATCAGGCCCTTTGTTAGACCGCATAGATATGCATGTCGAGATAAACCCTGTTGACTATGAGCAGTTGTCATTAAAGTCAAACGCCGAGTCCTCCTCTTCAATAAAAATAAGAATTGATAATGCCAAGGCCGTTCAAAGCGCCCGTTATGAAGGATATAAATATGCCTTAAACGCCAGACTTTCTTATAAAGATATAGAAAAGGTATGCGTGCTCACAAAGGATGCCTCCTCAATGCTGAAACAAGCCATGTGCGAGTTATTTGTGAGCGCCAGAGGATATACCAAGATACTAAAGGTCGCGCGGACTATCGCTGATATCGCCGGTAGGCCTGTTATTGATGTTGAGGATATCGCCGAGGCCGTAAGCTACCGCAGTCTTGACGCCCGCGCCTGGCTTTAAAGAAACTTACAGACGTTTTGATTTTCAATCGGGACACTGTCCCCGATTCCAGCACGACAGTGTTACAAAAGGAGGTGTTAAATGCCAGGAAGTCCAAGAGTTTATATTAATAACGGTTGTTACCATATAATTGCCCGTGGTAATCAAAAACAACAAATTTTTAAACAAGATGGTGACTATCTAAAGTATTTAGTTCTATTAAAGAAATATAAAAAAATATATTCATTTAAAATGTATGGGTATTGTCTCATGCTTAACCACATCCATATACTCGGACAAGTTGCAAACGCTCCTAACCTATCAAAATTTATTCAGGTAGTCAACAGAACGTACACAGCACATTTTAATAATTCTTACAATAAGGTTGGGCATTTATGGCAAGGCAGATTTAAAAGCAAAATAATCGTTAAGGACCAATATCTGATAAACTGCGTTAATTATATTGAGTGTAACTCTGTTAGGGCAAACTTAGTATCAAATCCGGATGAATACATGTGGAGCAGTTACAGGGAAAGGAATATGTTCAAATGTAATTTCAACCTGCTCGACCCTCTAATCTTATAGGGTACAGTGTCGTGCTTAGTTTGGGGACAGTGTCCCGATTAGCTTTCAAAACGTCTGTGATTTGTTTAGACGGTCTTCGAGGTCTTTGACGCGGGAATCGAGGCTGTCCAGACGATTATTGATGTCCTCAAGGCGCGAATCAGTTTCAAGAAATCTTCGGGCGACAAATTCATCAATACTTTCAAATATCATTAAGCCGTTTACATCCGTAACCTGTGTGCCTTCAGGCACAAGCCGGCTGACAGAGCCGACCTTTTTAAATTCCATGCCTGGTTTTGTGGTCTCCGCTTGATACTGCGCATTGTCCTCTGCATAGACATTGTAATTGATGATAAGCGCAAATGATACCATAAGTAAAATACCGGGTGTTTTCATATTATTTTTTTGATCTTATTTATAATTTCCATGGTCTTTTTAAAGACAACCTCTACCGATATAGCCTGCATGCACGGTCCAAAATCATGCCTTATTCTGTCTTTGTTGCATACAACATTCATACCCGGACAGCATGGCATACATGGCAGAAGATCAGCCGTTCGGATGATGTTGTCACGGTGAAAATAAGGATAAAAACACTCAACAGACGTCGGACCGTATAAACCTATAGCATTGATACCCATGCAACTGGCGATATGCAAAAGACTTGAATCTGGTCCGATAAAGACATCGCATTTGCCCATTAAGGCGATAGCTTGTTTCAATGTAGTCTGACCTGCTTTTATTATATCGGCCGAGAGTGACGAAAGCACCTTGTTTGAGAACACGCTCGTGTCACTTTTGCCCAGGGCGATCATCTTGATACCCCGGACGTTTTTCAGCTTAGCGGCAAGATCGTTCCATTTCCCGGCCGGCCAGCTCTTTAGTGTCCAGGCCGCCAGAGGCAGTATACCGGCAAGCAGGTCATTTTTCCCGATATTATTTTTTGTGAAAAATTCACCTGCAAAATCTTCGTCTTGCCTTGACAGGGTAAAGTCAAAGGCCGCCCTGGCGGGGTTTATTTTATTTTCTCTTAACAGAGCGAGGTATCTCTCGACAGGGTGTATATGTCTGGCCCTGTCGCAGCTAACGCCCCATATCGCCTTGGATTTCAAAAAAACATGCCGCGCGGAGCTCTTTAACACAACGGCGAGGTCAAACCTTATCTTTCTTAAATTAAGGATAAATCTAACCTGGTTCAGCAGGCCCTTGTCCCTGCCGTTTCTATCGTAGATTATCACATTATCTATGCCCCTATAATTTTCAACAAGTTCCCGGCACCGCGGCGACGTCATGAATGATATTACAGCGTCGGGATAGGCCTCTTTAAGCGGCCTGATAAGGGCCAAATTATAGCAGACATCGCCTATGTTGGAGTGACCGATAACAAGTATGTTTTTCATATACGACTTAAAATGATATATTAAAGGTATCGTTGGAACCGGGCCTTCTGAAGGCGTGGCCTTCCGAGTCGCACGGGTTACAAAAACCGTAGTCATGACATAGAAAAAAATCCTGCGGCAGGGCGGTATTTAGACCTTGGCTGAATATGTTGCCAAATTTATCGGTGTGCGCTGTATAAAGCTTGTAATGGCAGTTGTATATGTCTCCGTTAGGGGCAAACAACACCTTCCCCATACGGCAGAACATGTCCTTTTTATCCTTTTGACTGAAACCGTCACGATAATTCCGGTAGTTACGAATCCCGTCCTGCTGTTGGCATACGATATCATAACCGTTTTCGACAGGATACAGGATATTTTTATGGTATCCTGTAAAACGCTGCAGCTTTACAACCGGATGAACCTTGAGCAGTTTATCGCGGTATCTCTTAACATCATCAATATGCGCTGGATGAGCAACTACAAATATTATGTGGACAAATATCCCGCTGTCCTTTACTCTCTTGAGGTTTTCTATGAATTTGCCCACAGGCGTGTAGAGGAAATGATGGGAAAAATTAAATTTAAGCCCTGAACGCCTGTGGATACGCCTTATAGATGAGCTGTCCCTGTAAAAGGGCGAGAATAGATTAGAGGTCACGGTAATTGACCAGTCCCGGTCAAGATTATTTACGATGTAAACGAAATCAGGGTGAAGCGTTGGTTCACCGCCGGTTATGGAGATCTTTTTTCGTTTTGCCCTCCTTAAAAAGCGCCTCTTCCTCCTATCTGCCAGGCTGTTCAATGCCTCAACCCAATCCTTGCCCGGGCTTATTGGGTATTTTGCCGCCGCGACGGCCGGAGAGGATATTTTTTGCACGCAATATTCACAGCTTAGCGTGCACGATAAGTTTAAAAACACACAGTAATAGCTTTCGAACGAGGCGTTTATGGTCCTTGTATCTTTTTTCACGCGCAGTATCCTTTGATTTTAACCTTTAAGAGCGCCGCGAACAATAACAGGCTTGAACATACGACCGCTCCGTAATACTCAAACATCGCCTGGGCAGCCTTACCCCCTACCGCATAACTTCCTGATGATGATAACACAAACGAGGCCGCAAGCAAAGCAAAAACGACCCCGTCTTTAAAATCACACCTAAACAGATAATAAACGAGTATCATCACGGGAAAGACCATCGCGGCGAAATTATGAAGCCAGGCATTTGGGTTAAGCAATACCATCATGATGAACAGCATGCCGTAATCTACACTCTGAAAGAAAATCCGGCGCTTGGCGTCCTCAACAAATCCGCGGCAGGGCCTAACAGCTAAAAAGAAAAGGAACGCGGCTAAAACGACAACCGCGATTAAGGCAGTCAGCTCGTTTCCCGCGCCCGCGAGTCTTCGTATTATCGTCCACAGCGAATGATTTTTTATGTCAAGGAATGATCCGCCGTCAAGAGATGTCGACGTGATGTGCGGCAGCCATTGGCCAATCATTATCATATTGGCCTTAAACCCGGTAATTACGGACGGTAAAATGGCGTAAAAGGCCATGGATAATATCACGGCAAAAGCCGCCTTGAACCTTTTTTTGGCCAAAAAATAAAACACAAAAATAAACGGCATATACTTTATCATAACGGCAAAACCTATCAAAAAGCCTGCCAGGATATCCCGCCCCCGCGAAAGGAAAAACAATCCGCACACGGCTAAAAAGGCTATAAGAATACCGGCCTGGCCGCTGTGCAGGCAATGGAGCAGGGCCCTAAATGATATCAAAAAAACAACCGCGAAAACAGCGTATTCCCGCCAGGGGCTCATCTCTTCAAAGAATATCATACGCCGGGAAATTTCAAGAGTGAGGAAAATCCATAATATGTTAAGGACGAAAAATATTCCAGCCGAGACATTTTTGCCGAATACCGATATCGGCGCCATAAACATCGCGAATACCGGCGCGTATTTAAAAGGGGTTATCTCGCCGGCATTATAGAGGTAAATATTCCTGCCCTCGATCATATCCCTGCCCGCGTCATAATAGACCCGGTAATCCGAGAAGTTTCTTTTTGGCGCGCGGGCCTGATACTGGCAAAGCAATATCAGAGTAATCAGCGCGAAAACAGCCGTATAAATTACCCTATCTTTTTTCATATTGGCCCGTGATTACGCGCCCCTTAATGGTAAAAAGCCCGAAGAGCATGCTTAGCGAATCCCTGACAATTCTTATCCGCGAATCAGCCCTATTCAGCCAGGTTACCGGCACCGTCACCACGGTAAAACCTAACAGTCCGGCAAGATACAATATCTCAACGTCAAAACAAAAACCCATATGCCTCTGCCTTTTGAATATTGCGTAGGCCGCCTCGCGGGTAAAAAGCTTAAAGCCGCATTGGGTATCACGAAATTGGGTAAGCCCAAGCGCGCGGGTTATAAAATTAAAAACCTTGCCCATGCCGCGCCTTATCACAGGCTGGTTCATCACGACAGATTCCTTCGCTGTCCTTTCACCGATAACAACATCGTAACCTTTGGCGGCCAAGGCAAGCATCTTATCAAGCTCTTCAATAGGCGTTGAAAGATCAGCATCGCAGAATACAACGTAATCCCCGGAGGCTGTCAGCATACCGCTTTTAACACTAAACCCCTTGCCTCTGTTGACCCCGCTTGATATAATCCTGATTTGGGAAAACCCGCGCGCGAGATCCGCCACAATGCCGCCCGTATCATCACTGCTGGCATCGTTAACGACAATGACCTCAAACGGCTTCTTTCGCGCTAAAAAATACGTCAAGACCCTGTTAAGGGTTTGGGCTATTGTCTTGGCCTCATTATACGCCGGTATTACCAGCGAAACGGATATATGCTCTATTGCCATGCGAATGGATTGATTGTTAAAACCTGGTTTTATCGCTTAACCGCGTTATGTCACGATTGTTTCGCGCGGAGTTATTATCATCATCAGGATGCTCTTTGCGGTGTTTCCACGTATCGTATATCATGATCAATGCCCTGGTGCTTCCGGTATCCATGATCCATTTCATACCGCATATACCACAGAGAAGCAATAACTGCATAAAATATCTTTTAAACACGAATGACAGCATTAAAAAGAGACAGCTGATTATCATAAACTTGTCGCGTTTCAAAAAGGAACGCAAGTTTATGCCTTTACCCGCTGTAAGTGACGCGGCCTTTCTTTTTGCAAAGACAGACGGCGCGGGAGCGCAGGGCAGTGGATAATCCCTTTCGTTTAAGGCCTTCAGGCTTATCGCGGCAATATCAAGACACCTCGGACAGCTCGCGATATGCCCCGATATCTTCTCACTTACATCTAAGGGCATATTGCCGCTGATAAAATCTGCCATGTCAATATCGCCCGGGCAAGAATATGTATCGCCGGTTTGTCCGCCGGTTAAAAGCCTTTTTTTCAGGATATCACCCACTGAAGTGCTTATTCCGTTGTCATGTTCCATAGCCTTTTTCCTCAAGACGCTCTTTCAGGGCGCGTTTTAAACGTGAAATTATGGTTGAGACCGTATTAACAGGTATATCCATTAAGCGCGCGATCTCACGGTGCTTCAATCCGTGCACGAGTTCAAGACTCATCACACGCCGTTCTTTTATCGTAAGGGCCTCAATGTATTCATTAACCGTCTCATTGAGGCAATTATCTTCGGCGATATCCCTGGGCCCCTTCTGGCGATACGGTTCATAAACACCGCTTCTCCAGCATGCCTCTTTTACATTTTCATGACTGATGCTTTTCCTAAAAAAATCTACCGCGGTATGCTGGGCTATTACGGTAAGATATGCCTGAATGGAGCTGGCGTTTGATATGCGGTCAAAAGATTTCCTGCGCCATATATTGGTAAATGTCTGTTGAAATATTTCATCGGCATCACCCGCGGATAGCCGTATGTAAAAAGACAACGCCTTATGCCTTATGGCCCTGTTGACCAAGGGGGCGAATATCTCGATAAATGACGCCCATGCCCTGTCATCTCCCCGCGCGCAAAGCATAAGAAGCTGCTGGAGGTCTTGTGTGTTATCATCAGCCATGACCTGCCTGTCTTTTACCGCGCAAGACGAAGGTTTATTCAGCGAGCAGATTGTTCTTTTTTAAGGTTTCTTCCAGGCTCATTACAGCCTTCTTAAACTGCGGAAACAGCTCAACGTTCAGGGAAAGGCCTTTTGCTGTCGGGACCTTTGACCCCGCCTCTTTTGAATCCACCCATACTCTTAGATCAATAAGGTCAAAGCCCTTGTATTCCTTGATACCTATCCTTATCTCTTCAAACTTATTTTTATTAAACGTGGCGATCGTTTCATTCATAACCTGCCTCCTTATCTATACGCTATCTCGCGATTTCATGTAAAAAATTATTCAATACCTTTCTGTCCTGATCGCTTATCTTTAAAAATTTAATCCCCGCGTTAAATATCCGTTCTGTACCGTTTTCAGCCTGGCTAATCTCTTTGACCCACACCGCCTCCCCGGTGATCCTGATATATCTGCTGTCCGGAATACTTATCGCCAGGTCAATTACTACGCCCTGGGGTATCATTTCAGAGACAATCAGGCATATACCTTCTCCCGAGACATTCTTTGTAAATGTCTTATAGCTATAGCCGGGCTGTCCGGGTATATCGCAATCCACATTGAGTTCTCTCTTAAAACGCCTAAATCTTCTTTTTTCATCCGAATCCGCCCAATAACCTCCAAGGGTCGCTTTAACATGTGAAAAATTCCTAACACGCTGACGCCAGAGCAAAAATATCACGCTTGAAAACATAATGATAGTTACCAATAGGCAAAGGGTATTTCTCATTCACCATCCTTTTGCCTATAACCCACAAGGGCATGGCCTGTGAATACCAGATTATCGCCTTGGACAAGCATCTTAGGCTCTATCTCAATAACAGGCAGTTTTCTGCCGGCATATACCCATTCTTCCTTTACAAGACCAACTTCGTCATGTCCTAAATCCTTTATATATTCAGGCTCTCCCCATTGCTCGCGGACATAATCCTTGTTGTCACCTAAATGAAGGGGCGAGGCGCCATTCCATGGCGGTATAAAACGTTGGGGCGCGGGCGCCTCCAAACCGGCGCATCCTGCCAATATAAACATATGAAGCATAAGGTATATATAAAATATTCTCATACTATATCCCTTTCGTATTTATACTAATTATAATACTACGCATATATATATGTCAAATGATTACTATATCAAAAGTGAATTAATCATTTTATTAACGTTTTTACCGGTAATTGTTATTCGAAGACAAAAAAGAACCCCCGAATGAATCGGGGGTTCTTTTTTTATTGCTAACCTCTAATAAGAAGTTAATTAGAAGTCTACTGATACGCCTGCGACTATCTGTGAAGCTGCTTTGTTATTAGGTGACTCATAGTACTTGCCTGGCCAAAATACGCCACCCATAACATTGAATTCCACATCTTCTGTGTAATCATAAGCAACCTTACCATCAAGTTCGTGACCAAGCCTCTTGTTCTCGTCACTTGATGCGGTCAGCTTCTGATCATGCCATAGATATGTCCACCTCGCGTCCATTGTGATATCTGTCATAGGCGCGATTGAACCAAACACAGCAACTGACTGCTGGTTTGTCATACCATAATCATTGGCTGCACCAACACTACCGCCCTGCGTAGCGACCTTAGTAATGTTCCTGAAGTCAGTGATATAGTTGTCAAACTTGCCTCTAAAGAGAGGGTCCCATCCTTCGTACTTGTTTGTACCTTCCTTGTCACCGGAAAGCCATATCCACTCGGCTCCAACTTTAGGTGTCCACTTCACATCAGCAAATGTGTAGTCGATACCGGCATCAACCGCGCCGGCCTTACGAGTCTCATCAACTGCCGATGTGCGATATTCGCCGCACTGGTAAGCACCTTCCGCCCATATGTTCATGTTATCAAAAGGAACCATACTGCCCCTTAAACCAATCGTGTGCAGGTTATTAGTCTTGCCTTTTGCCGTGCGGTTCTGCTTGTCATGCGCGTAGATATAATAGGCCTCGGCTTCAGCGTCATATTTTGTGAAGTCATAGCCTACGTTTGCCACATAGAGATCCCTATCATCATATGAGGCAACGTTGCTTTCAATGATCTTGGAATAGATTAAATCAATCGTCCAGGGATCATAATCCAATGTCGCCCTAACGGCATCGAACGCTGTTAAGTCGCTGAATTCCTGAACTGTTGAAGGCAGTGAACCTAAGGCCCACTGTGAGACACCGGCATTGCCCATCACGAAGCCCTTACCAAGCCAAATATTCTGACGGCCGAGCTTAACAGTCAAAGGAGCATAAAGCATTTCCTTTAACGTTACATAGGCCTCATCCAGCATGATGTCAAAATTTGTGCTTGATGAGTTAATGCCATCCCAATCCCTTTCGTTAATCAGACGAACGTATGTTGATACATTGTCTGTTAAGTCCGCTTCCACGTTCAGGCCAACTTGCTGGACAAAGAAGTTCTGGTTATTCTTATCGCTGTCTGTGTAATCCATGTTTTTCTGATACACATAAGCGGCTTTGATGTCACCAGATACCTTTATGTTCTGTGTTTCAGCAAATGCCGGAACAGCAAAAGCAACTACTAATGCTGCTACGCATAATACTGTGAATAATCTCATTTACAAATCTCCTTGTTTTTTATTTTAAATGGGCGCTATGTTATCTAACTTAGGCCCTTATTATTTGCTATATTACTCACCATATATTTGATGACCCTGTGGCCTTTTAAGTTCACCCCTTTCTTTGCCATATTCAGATCATCTATGGTGTCTGAACCGTTTTAAATTAGTTTAATAATAACAAAAAATCTCTATTATGTCAATAAATTATTGCATATTTATGTACTTCATATTAGTACCAGCAAATGCTTTAAAATCCCCTATTCCTTCCGTATAGGCTTATATGTGGCGGCCCTGCCCGCTTTCGGGGCTACAGATATTGTAAGCAAGGTGCTCATACCGGAAGGTTCGATGAATATAGTGCAATTCTGATCATCCCTTTCAAAACTCATTATACGCTTGCCGTATTCGACTATATTGACAAAATGCCAATTATAAAGCGGCATCTGGTCTTTGTAAAAAATCACTGTCTGGTCAGCATTAATCCTGCCTGAAAATTTCAAGATGCCTACGCGCAAGGCGTCGTTCTCAAACGTGAAGGATTGCTGACCGATGATCTTAAATCCTGTGGGCACGGGCACGTCTTCGAATTTCAGGGTGGAGGCAACATCAAGGGTTTTATAGGCAGACGCGCTGTCACTGCTTCTATATGAGCCTGAACTCGCGCAGCCTGAAAAGAGAACAACCGCAATTACCAATAACGCGATATGCTTTATCATATACAATCCCCCTTGTTTTCTTAAATAATATATAATATGAAGGGAATTGTCAATACCTTAATTCAAGCAAGCGCGAAGATTGCAAACATCTATCAGTCTTTTGCGCCCGTATTCCGAGTAAAACTTCTGTCATCCAAAACGCCTGCCTGTCAACGCCTGTCATTCCCAGCAGCCTGTGGTGAGCAGAGCCAAACCAAGCGAGAAATCTAATACGCGCTGCCGTCTGGTAAACAGTACCGGGGGACACTGTCCTGCTCAACTGCAAGACACTGTCCTTCATGATTTTCAAAACGTCTGGAATATAGAGTCAATCAAAAGGGCAAGGCACCGAGGGCTTTATTTAACAGAAGTTCTTTATTGCTGTCTATCATAGCGATATCGGTTAGGGATAAACCGGCAGACCTGGCGGTTTTCCCGAACAACCGTCTGCTTGGCATATTGGATGGATCGTGAAAATCGGTATTTATCACAAGGCAGGTGCCCGTCTTTGCCGCCATACGCGCGACATGAGCGTTACCCAGGCAATGCCCTCTCCTGGTAGTTATTTCAAGGCAGACATTATTTTTTTTAGCAAGCAGGCAGTCGTCTTCGGAGATCCTACCGGGGTGGGCCAATATATCAACGCCTGCCTTTATGGCCGCGTTATTAGTGCCTTCAAGGACAGGCTCAACGGGTGTCTGTCCGTGGGCTACAATAATCCTTGCGCCCAGCCCCCTGGCGTATTCGGTTAAAGGGGTAAACTGCTCAAGTGGTATATGCGTAAGTTCTACACCGGGCAGGGCGCGGATAGCCCAATATTTATTTATCTCCGCGCATACCCTGACAAGAGAGTTTATCACATAATCAATATTTGACGAATCGGCATGATCCGTAATGGCTACCGCGTCAAAACCCGCCACGGCATATCTTCTTATCAACTCGCTCGGGATCAATACGCCGTCACTTAGCAGGCTATGGGAATGCAGGTCGATTAGCATGTCTTTTTACTTTTTTCTTTTAATTCAACGTATTTCGCGTAAGCAAGAATCTGATAAAATCCGCCTACCAGGGCAAGTATAAGACCGGTAAAACCATCTTTATACCCCTGCTTAAGAATAAATGCCTTAATAAACCTGTCTATAGTCTTGCGGACAGCCCGTGCCAATGACATTTTTCTTTTATCCCGAAACCATTTTTTGGCCTCAAAATTGGTCTGATGATTTACCTTGCTTACCATATCGGCAATATCTTTATAGGCCAGGTGTATGATCTCGCCCTTAAGACGCATACGCTTACCTGCCATGACGGCCGGGGGATGATATTCTTCTTCTTTATATCTGAATTCCGATTTTTTAAATAGCTTCGTCTTGGCATTGGGATACCAACCGCCGTATTGGATCCATCTGTCGCCTATATAATTTCTATGAGGTATATCATACCCATTATACGTAAATCCGGACCCGATCAAGGCGATTATCTCGCGGGCAAGTTCAGGCGTAACCCTCTCATCGCTATCGAGGCTAAGTATATACGTGTTTTTAGCCTTTTCATAAGCAAAATTCCGATGGATGCCTTCATTGTCCCACTTTCGTTGATATATATTAGTTGTATATCTCTTTACGATCTCCAGGGTATTGTCCTTGCTGAAATCATCAACAATAACAATATCATCACACCATATCACACTTTCAAGGCAATCAACAATCTTTTCAGCAGAGTTTTTTGTCAGCGTGACAACTGATAACGGGTATTTTTTCATAATGCCCCTTATTTCTGTTACTGGTTATTTAGTCAATGATACGGTTATTTGATATGATAATAATTTTGATCAGAAACTGTAAAATAATACGGTTAAAATAAATACTAATGATACGGTTATACGGCGGCTTAAAAGATAACAGCCAATAGAATTTATGATACAGTTAGCGTGTCAATCACGGAGGTCACTGCCTGATCCTTCGTGACCAACATTTGCCTCCATTATCGTTGCTTTGGGTGACGTCATCTATAGCTTTCTTCTGTCATTCCGGTACCGCCCCCTGTTATTCCGTGCGCTACTTCTGTCATTACGAGCGAAGCGAGGAATCCGGTATTCGCGCGCCTGTCATTCAGGACTAAGGGTACACTGTCGTGCTTAGCTCGGAAACAGTGGCCCTCACAACTTTCAAAACGTCTGTAATTCTTTAATTCTTCATTAGTCGGGCCAGAAGCCGGGTGGCAATGGCGTCACCTGCCCTAATTGGCCTTACTCCGATAAAAAATGGTGCCCCTACCGCGACTCGAACACGGCCACATGGTTTAGGAAACCACTGCTCTATCCATCTGAGCTATAGGGGCAATATAAAATCAATGAGCAATATCATAGCAGGTTTCAAATCAAGAAATTAATAGACTATCTGCGAAAAGACCTGGTAGTCCCGCAATTTTTGCCTGCCCCCAAGCTCGGCAAGCTCGATTACAAAGGCTACCTCAATGATCTTGGCCTTAAGGGTATTGACCAAATCACACACCGCCTTCGCGGTGCCGCCGGTTGCGAGCAGGTCATCAACTATCAGAACGCGTTCATTGGCGTTAAGACCGTCTTCATGTATAAACAATGTGTCAGTGCCATATTCCAACTCATATTGTGCTGATATGGTTTTATACGGCAGTTTACCTTTTTTACGGACAGGGACAAAACCTGCGCCAAGCTTATAAGCGAGCGCCCCGCCAAAAATAAAACCCCTGGCATCAATCGCGACAACCTTATCTATCGCGTTGCCGCGGTATCTTTCCTCAAACGCATCGATCACACATTTAAAGGCCGCGCCGCGTTTCAAAAGAGTGGTTATATCCCTGAATATTATCCCTTTCTTCGGAAAATCCTTGATGTCACGTATCAATGCCTTAAAATCGTTTGTCATAAAAACATGCTCTCCTCAACACCGCTTTTAACGCCATCTTCGACAATTAGTTCCTTGAGCCTTTTTATCGCCCTAAACTCTATCTGGCGGACGCGTTCCTTTGTTATATTCAGCCTCTTGGCAATCTCTTGCAATGTAAGGGTGTCAGCGCCTCCTATGCCAAACCTAAGCATTAGTATGTTACTGTCCCTGTCAAGCAGGCGACCGAGAAGTTTCTGTATTCTGTCGTCCCTGAATGCCTCGGCCAATCTCTCATCAGGCAGATTCGCCGATTCATCCTCAATGAGTTCTAAAAATTTACCCGTGTCTTCACCGCCTATTGGCGTTTCAATCGAGGTAGGCTGGACCTTGGCTATCTGGGCAATTCTGCTTACCTTTTTTTCAGACAGCCTCATCTTCTTGGCTATCTCGCGCATAGTCGGAGTGCGGGAGTATTTATGATTAAGCTCCTCTATGGCCTTCTTAAAGCGGATTATCATCTCATTCATATATACGGGCACCCTGATGGTCTTGCCCTGATTTGAGATGGCCCTCATCATAAACTGTTTTATCCACCACGCGGCATATGTGGAGAATCTATAACCTTTTTTAGGATCAAATTTCCTTACGGCCTTCATAAGGCCTATATTGCCTTCTTCAATAAGGTCAAGCAGGGGCAGGCCTGTATAGATATATTTTTTGGCAATGCTAACGACAAGCCTTAAATTAGACTGGATCATCAACCTAACCGCGCGAGACTCATTCCTCTTAATGCGCGCGGCAAGCTTTATCTCCTCTTCATGGCTTAAGAGAGGGAAACTCTCTATGTCCTTAAAATAAAGCATCAGGACATTCTTATCAGACATCTGCGCTCCTGTCCAAGACCCGCCTAAAAACCATAAAACCTTTATATAACCACGGTTCGCCTAAAAGATTAACGTGTCTACGTCCCCCGGACAACGGCCTCTTAAAAGACCTATCCGGGGGACATTATCACGCGTAAAACAATATCCGCTATTTATTCAGAGCGGCGTGTGCCGCGGCCAATCTTGCCACAGGCACCCTGAACGGAGAACAACTAACATAGTCCAGGCCTATCTTGTGGCAAAATTCAACACTGGCAGGATCGCCGCCATGCTCACCGCATATGCCTACCTTCAGGTTTGGTTTTACCGACCTGCCGCGCTCAACGCCTATCTTCATCAACTGGCCTATACCCGCCGTGTCAATTGTGGCAAACGGGTCATTTTCAAGTATACCGTCCTGAATATAAGCTGGCAGAAACTTTCCTACATCATCCCTTGAGAAACCAAAACCCATCTGGGTCAGGTCATTGGTCCCGAAGCTGAAGAACTCTGCCTCGGCGGCTATCTCGTTGGCCGTCAGCGCGGCGCGGGGTATCTCTATCATGGTTCCGATGAGATAATGCATACGCAGTTTGTATTTGGTCAGGACCGATCGGCAAACCTCTTCGGCATGTTTTTTCGTAAACACAAGCTCTTTGACATGCCCGACAAGAGGTATCATTATTTCAGGTATTATCTTCTGACCGCTTTTGGCAAGCTCACAGGCCGCCTCCATGATGGCCCTAACCTGCATTCTGTATATCTCGGGGTATGTGATACCGAGCCTACAGCCGCGATGGCCAAGCATGGGATTAAGCTCGTGGAGATTCTGGCACAATGTCTCTATCTTTTTCTTATCAACCTTCATCATCCTCGCCATCTCATCAATGTCTTTATTCGTCTTTGGCAAGAATTCGTGAAGCGGCGGATCAAGAAGCCTGATCGTTACGGGCTTTCCTTTCATGACCTTGAATATGGCCTTAAAGTCATTCTTTTGAAAGGGCATAAGCTTAGAAAGCGCTTTTTCGCGGCTTTCCTTGTCATCGGAAAGTATCATCTCCCTGACAAGAGGTATCCTTTCCTTGCCGAAGAACATGTGTTCTGTCCTGCAAAGCCCGATACCTTCAGCTCCAAAATTAATAGCCGCTTCAGCGTCGGAAGGCGTATCAGCGTTGGCCCTGACCCTAAGCCTTCTAACCTTATCGGCCCAATCCATCAATATTCTGAAACTACCG
>JBAZLY010000012.1:0-35095 GCA_041650035.1 Candidatus Omnitrophota bacterium
TGTCTGCAGCGGGCATATCGGGATTGAATCTTTTCGGATCAATACCATTATATATAATGCTGACACGCTCTTTGGGCACCTTGAGATCGCAGACCAGGTGCTGTCTTACCGCGTCGCTTATAGCGATTACGCGCTCACCCCAACACGGCAATACCCGCCTGAACCATTTCATCTTAAAAAAACCATGACATGTTGACACAAACCTGGCACCTGTCTTACGGCACAGTAAGTGGGCTATAACCTGGGTTACCCTTGTCTGGGCATGGACTATATCTATACCGCGGCCTCTGATCAATGATGAAAGCCTAACAACACTTACAAACGTGTGAAAACCGATATCGCAGCTTGTTTTAACCGGTATATAGACATGTTCAATGCCGGCCCTTTCAAGTTCATGGACAAGCGCGCCGCCGCTTGATGCGACCACCACTGCCATGCCTGCCTCTTTCAGGGCAAGGGAAAGAGACAAGGTATATACTCCGATACCGCCTAAGTCAAGGTGCGTTGTCAAAATAAGTATATTCATAAACTAATTCTCCAATAAATTTTTTACAGCCCCATACACCTCTTCAGGCGTAATGCCTTTCATGCAATCCATACGCCGGCATCTGCGCTTATAACATGGAGAGCATTTGAGCTTTTTGTGTATAAACCTGCTATTGCCCCGGGTCCCGGCGACCGCCTGAAAATGCCTTGCCGGATCAGTAGGCCCAAATAGGGCAATAAAAGGCACTCCGCACAAGCTGGCTATATGCATAGGCGCGGAATCCCCGGATATAAAGACATCGCATCTCTTAATAAAAGACACCAACTGCATTATATTCGTCCTGCCGGTCATATCAAAAGGCCTGCTCTTTGAAAGCACAGCAACCCTTCTTGCCTGGGCCGAATCGTCTTTGACCCCTGTTATAAACACCCTTATATTATCAGCGGCAAGCAGGTCGCAGAGCCTTGCTATGTTTTCTACCGGCCACCTTTTTGTCTGCCACCTGCCGCTGGCGGCAAAATTGATACCTACGATCTTTTGGCCCTTGCCTATCCAGCTTTCCCCGATCAGCTCATCCGCGTACGCGTATTCCTTATCATTAACAAAAAAAGGGTCGGAGGCGGGGATAGAGTCTATGCCCAGCCTCTCAAGAAGCCTGAACTGGTGCCTGACAGGTGATAGTATATCACGCGCGCCGTCAACAGCCTCATTCATTAGAAAATCCAGTTTTTTACTCTTATACCCCAGCCTCCTGCACGCGCAGGATAAAAAAGACAGTAAATGGCTTTTCTTGTTGTTCTGTAAATCGCATACCAGATCAGGGGCAAATCTCCTTAACTCTGAAGCAGCCTCCAAAAGGCCCGGAAGACCTTCCCTGAAGTGAGAATTTTTTAGAACGAAAAATTCATCCACATAAGGATACCGGCCCGCTATCTCGATACCCTGCCTGGTTGTAAAAAAAGCTATTTTCGCGTCCGGGAATTTTTCTCTCATAGCCTTCAAAGAAGTCAGGGATAATATTATATCCCCCAGCGCGCTCCACTTGATGACCAGTATCTTAAAAGATTTTTTCGCCTCCTTATAGACCTTCATTGTAGCATCATACATACCTTCAAGCGTAAAACGCCTCTCGACATATGCCCTCGCGTTATCGGATAACCTGCGCTGAAGCCCTTTATCTTTTATGACATCGAGCATAGCATCCGCCAGGCCGCTATAATCCCTTGGGTTTACCAGGATACCGTTATTGTTCTCCTTTATTATATCAACGATACCTCCTATCCTGCTGGCAATAACAGGCACGCCTGAAGCCTGGGCCTCAATTATAACGCGGCCGAAGGTTTCCTCGCCGGCAGACGGGACCACCAGAAGGTCAATATCCTTTAAACGTTGCGCCACATTATCACAGTCTCCCGTAAATTCCACATGCGCGCAAAGCGATAGGCGTTTTACAAGCGACTCCAAGTCCTGTCTGTACTTAGGCCTTGACGCGGGAGGCGTGCCGATAATATATAATTTCGCATCCGGAATTATCCTGGCAACCTTTGACATCGCCCGGAGGAGATAGACATGACCTTTTATCGGGGTGATACGGCCTATGACCGCTATGGAAAATTCTTTTTTATTTTTTTTATCGGATGGACAGCGAAACTCGAACCTGGCCAGGTCAACACCCCTTGGTATCAGCCTTATCCTGTGCAGTGGCACCTTGAAATCACGTATCATGTGACTAGCCACAACATTGCTCGGAACTATAACAAGCTTACCCCAGCCCATCACCCTGCTCAACAGATGCCTTGAATAATAACCATGGCATGTGGTAACAAAAGGGACGTTCAAGGCCCGTGCAGCGAAAAAGGCCGAAAGCGCCGGGGTCCTGCTGCGGGCATGGACAATATCTATCCCCTCCTTGGCAATTATATCTTTTATCTTATTTATCATGCTTAGCACGGTAAGGAGGGATTTCTCATGCACAGGCAGGCAATAATGGATAATGCCGTAGGAAGCGGTTCCATTAAGCAGCCTGCCGCCGTTTGATATAATCACCGCCTTATGGCCATGCCCGATCAACTGTCTGGCAAGGTCTATTGTCCCTGTCTCAACCCCGCCGCTATTAAGCTCCGGCACAACTTGTAGGATATTCATATGCTGTAATTTCCGTTTCAAAATAAAACACTATATATTCGCGCCGTTAGACCTTAAAAAACCGCGTTTTATGAGAACGCAGTATTTTAGGCCATGCGCCTGTTCATTCTAAATCAACCGCTCCAGGGCCTTTTTAACACAACCGTCATCATCTATAGATCTCTGCCTAAGCCCAAGATCCAGGGCCTTTATTGCGGCATCATAAACATCGTTATATCCAACCGCCTGTATATAACCTAACCCCTTTAAACCCGACAAAAATCTATTATGCCTCTTATCGCGATAATCACCCTGTCTAAAGACAATGCTATACCCGACGGATGAAGCGGCCTCTGATATCATGGATACGGACTCCTCCGATACAAGCAGGATATCCGATAAACCCAATATAGATCCTATCGCGTGCGGTGGATTATATTCATTGGCTATTACCAGCAGTTTGCATGCCGAAACCGAGGACAACCTTCGTTTGAGATAATCACATATATAACCGGGGGTCCTTCTTGACGTAGAGATAGACAAATCCATACCTCGTTGGGAGCATATCCTGATCGCGGATTCTATGACAACGGACAATTTGTCTATATCCATAATAAAATTCTTTGTATCCCCTCCTATGAGAATACCTATGGACTTGTTACGGCACCCGCTGGACCCGTGGCAGTCTTTTTTTGTCTTAAAAGGCACACTGTTTTTGTCCATTATGCTCAAGGCCGCCTCTGTTACCACGACATTATTCCCCTGTTTTACGCCGTCATGCCTGGGTACTATCACAAGGTCAAAATGCCTTATCGCGATAGAGGCAGGCCTCATTACCACAATAGACTTCGCGTTGTTCTCTTTGCTTAAAAACAGATTAACCCCCGCTGTTGATGACCCACATGACACATATATATCGGCATGTCTTTTTATAAGCTGGCCGCAGGAAACCTGTTCTAACGAGGCCTTGACACACCTCATACACCCTTGACAAAAACCACTGGAAAAATTAGCTAAGGCGGAGAGCATATGCCTGCGTATGCTGCTACTGAACTCCACGTCAACGATATCGGCCCTTATATCGGCAGGGTCGTAACCTCTCTGCTTCCATATCTGCCTTATAATCTCCACTACCTTTTGCGACTGCCTAAGATGGCCCGTTTTTTTATCGTTAAGCACAACCACGTTCCGCACAGTCGTTGATTTCCAGCGCCTATGCTGCCACAACCACTGGTCAGGATAAGCGCTTATCATGTCCTCAAGCACACGCGCGTATTGACTCATACCGTCCACGGCGGCCTCATGCGAGGGCAGATGACGTTTCAGATTAAGCGGGGGAAATAGCTTAAATTTTACATAAGGGCCCTTCTGTCTTATCGCGAAACCAGGCACAATCTCGGCGCCGGATTTAAGGGCCATCTCTATAACACCCCTATGCCATGAGGCGGGCCTATGGAATAGATCCGTGAATATGCCTGATTTACCCGCGTCCTGGTCAACAAGCATACCTACTACACCATTAGAACGCAATGTCCTTAATGCCTCTTTTATTGCTGGTCCTTTCATTAGTATCTTGCAACCATGGGACTGCCTATAGCTGTTGAGCAGGCTATCCAAGATATAAGGTTTTTGCTGCCTGGCAACACCCTTATAGCAAAACCCTTTATAAGGCAATGCCGCGTGAGATATTTCCCACGTGCCGAAATGCGCCGTAAGAAATATAAGACCTTTACCGCGGGTGAGAACATCTCGGGCTATATCCAAATCCTCGAATGTTATATAGCGTTCTATATAAGTATTGTCTATAATAGGCAGGAGAAAGACCTCCATGATACCCTGGCCGATATTAGCGTATGTGTCTTTCAGGATCATCTTTAACTGGCGCGGGTTATATTTATGGCCGAACGCGGCCTTTAGATTCGCGTAGGCTATCCTGCGACGCTTGCTGTTAATGAACATCGAACATAAGCCCAATATTCTGGCAATATAAATCGAAAGGCCCAAAGGGATAACCCTAAAGAACAAGGCAAGCCCCTTAGCTGTTAAATAAAGCAGATAACCGCCCATAAAAAGTCTCTTCCTCGTATAATTTTAGATCCACCCTTAATACCAAAAACCTGATACGGCCCATATCAGAACATGCTGTCAAGGCATCCAGCTTTACCCAATCCTTCTCGGTTGTTAAAACAATACTAACGCCACATTCCCTTGATACCCGTAAGATCCTCTCGATATCACCGATATCATATAAATGGTGGTCGATATAAGGCAGTGAATTAACGCATACAGCCCCAAGACCTTCCACCGTCTTGACAAAAGAGAGGTTATCAGCCAATGCCGATACGCAAATAGCCCTTTTACCCTTTATATACTCAAGGCCTACCTCCTCTTTACCTGAAATTTTTAATGACACCGGCACATGCCTGGCATGAAACAATAACGCGTTATTCGATATACCCCTAACGCGCCTTCTTATATCAGAAAGCTCATCACCCGTAACAAGGTCTGATTTCGTCAAGACTATGATGTCAGCCCGTTTAAGCGCGCTCAAAGGCTCCCGCAAGCTTCCGGCAGGCATGAGCATGCCGTTGCCAAAAGGAGAAACCGCATTAAGGGTAACAATGTCAATATCCCTTGCTATCTTTAGATGCTGGAAACCATCATCCAGGACAAAGGCCCCGGCATGGACGGCTTTCATATAGCTCAAGGCATTGCGCAGCCTGTGCTTCCCGCTCAATATTCGTGCACTCGGAAAACGAGATGACATTACCCTGTCTTCATCATTACCATAACCCCGCGTCAGCAATACCGGCCCGATACCCCTAACATCCAGCCAACGAAGTATCGCCTCGGCAAGCGGCGTCTTGCCGGTACCGCCCCAGGCGATATTGCCGACACTGATAACCGGCACAGGTAATTTGCCCCGTCGGAATATACCTGTCTCATACAAAAAAACCCTCGCCTTTACAGTAACGAAAAATAACAATGAGGCAAAGAAGAGAAAAGGCCTTAAAACAGGCCCAAACGCGACATGCCTTTCACCTGTGATCAGATTATAAAAATACCGTTTCATTTTCTATGATATGCAAAATCCTTTGCGCGGCGCCTGTGTTTGATTTTACCACAAGAGCCGCCTTTTGGCCAAGGGTTTCAGCCATAACCTTATCCCGCAACAGGCAGGACATGATATTTTTCAGACAGGCCCTGTCTTCAGCGATCATAACCGCCTCTTGCTCTAAAAACATAGCGACTATGTCACGAAAATTAAAGGTATGCGGCCCCAAGATAATAGGTTTGGCAAAAACGGCAGGCTCTACCATATTCTGACCACCGTGCTTGATTAGACTGCCGCCGACAAAAACCAGATAGGCAATGCTGTAAACGGCCTTAAGCATACCAATAATATCAACGATTACTACCTGATCGGGCGAGATAAGGGCCTCATCCCGCAGGCGTGAAAAAAACACCGGCTCTAATCCCGACCGCCTGACCAGACACGCTATCTCCCGGTATCGCTCAATATGCCTTGGCGCGATAATAATCCTTAATCCCGCATGGCTTTCTTTCAGCTGGGCGTAGGCACCTAATATCATTTCCTCCTCGCCACGATGTGTGCTGCCTGCGACTATCAGTCTTTGGCCGGGCTCAAGGCAAAGGGCATTGGTCAGAAATTTGACATATTCGTCTGAAACATCGCCCTGGCAGGCGCTGTCAAACTTCATGTTACCCAATACAGTTATCCTATCCCGGCAGGCGCCGAGAGACTCTATCCTACGCGCGTATTCCCGGGTTTGCATGCAAAATATATCCACGCATTCCATGACAGGAAACAATAAGCCTTTTATCGCGCGATACCTTCTAAAGGACTTGTCCGATATCCTCCCATTGACCAAAAAAACCTTGATCTTCATACTGTGAGCGGATAATATTAAGTTAGGCCACAACTCCGTTTCCGTAATTATAAGAAAAACGGGCCGGATATAGCCTATAACCTTCCTGACAATAAATGTTAAGTCAAAAGGCAGATATAAGGCGATATCATTATCCGGCAATATTTTTTTCGCGGCACAATACCCTGTCTCTGTAACCACTGAAAGGACAACCCTATACCCCGGATACCCTTCATGCAAGGCCTTTATCAAAGGGGCTGCGGCTAATACCTCGCCGACGCTTACGGCATGGAACCATATATTGTTTTTATCCTTAAGTTCCATCCTAAGCTGTTTCGGGTAAAAACCCAGCCTTATAAAAATGCCCTTGCGTCTTTTGCCTCTGAATAAAAAGACCGGTAGATAAAAAAATAAAAAAACTACAAAGGCTATATCATACAGTATATTCATATAAACCCGGCGCGAAAGGGGTGATAAAAGCCAGAAACAAAAATGACGCGGCAGAGCTCTATGCCCTGGGATGCGCCTTCCGGTAGGCCTCTTTCATCCTCTCTGTAGTTACATGCGTGTATATCTGCGTGGTAGACAGGCTGGCATGACCTAAAAGCTCTTGGACAGACCTAAGGTCAGCGCCTCTATTCATAAGATGCGTCGCGAAAGAATGCCTTAGCGTATGAGGCGATATATTGTTTTTCAGACTTGTATTTTTTATACAACGGCCGATTGTCCTGCGTATAGACCTGTCGGTCAAGCGTCCACTCCTGGAGTTTAAAAAAACCGCTCTGATATTCGGCTTACGCAGACCGCTTGAGGCATTTAGATAAGCCCTGATAGCGCCTAAAGCCTTTTCACCAATAGGCACTATCCGCTCCTTTTTTCCTTTGCCATAAACCCTTACGACACCGCCTATCAGGTCACATTTATCCGTATCCATGCCCACAAGCTCCGACACCCTGACTCCCGTGCTGTACAATGTCTCCAATATAGCCTTGTCCCGGAGGGCTTGTATGCCGCCTTTTAAAGGCTGGGAGTCAAGCAATTCGATTATCTCATTCTCCTGCATGAAATGCGGCAGTCTCTTATCCCTTTTAGGCGTTGTTACGCCTGAAACGGGATTTGTGCCAATGAGGTTTTCCCTAACAAGAAATTTAAAAAAACTTCTTAATGCCGATAGGATCCTCGCTATTGATGACTTGGATATATTTTCATTCCTTAACTGCGCGAGGAATTGCCTGACCGTGATATAATCAATGTTATCAATACATTTCCCGTTTAAAAACCTCACGAACCTGTTAAGATCCAGGCGATAATTCAAAATCGTATGCCTTGAGGCCTCCCTTTCTATTTCAAGATACCTTAAAAACTTATCAATATGCCTTTGCATAAGTCCAATCTATTCCTGTTTAGGCAGTTTCCTGCTGGTATACGTGCAATCAGGGTATCTGGAACAGCCGTAAAACGGCCCGCGCCTCGAGGAACGCTCAACGAGCTCTCCGCCGCAGTCTTCCTTGGGGCATTTGACTCCGGTAGGATATGGTTTTGTGTTCCTGCAAGCAGGATAACCCGAACAGCTCAAAAATCTGCCTTTATTATAATGCTTTACCATCATAGGCCTACCGCACTTATCGCAAACTTGGTCAATGGTCTCAACCGTCATCAGCTCTATCTTACCATCTTGCGTTTTTTTAGCGGGCATCGAATATTTGCATCTCGGAAAACCCGAACATCCGAGAAAGGCCCCTCTCCTTGACCAGCGGAACAACATGGCCTTGCCGCAGAGCTTGCATTTATACTCTGTTACTATCTTTTCCTTTTTCATGTCTTTCATCCCGGTCTGGGCAAGGGAAAGGTCTTTTTCAAAAGGTTTATAAAAATCGGCCAATATCTTCACCCAGTCCATCGTACCAGCCTCGACCTTATCCAGTTGTTCTTCCATATATGCTGTAAAACTCACGTTAAGGATATCCGGGAAATGCTTCACAAGAAGACCTGTGACGACGATGCCTACCTCTGTCGGGTAAAAATAACCCGCTTTTCTCTCAACATAGTGCCGGTCAACAATGGTTTGAATGGTTGGGGCATAAGTACTCGGCCTGCCGATACCTTTCTCCTCCAGCTCCTTTACGAGGGAGGCATCCGAATAGCGGGCAGGGGGTTTTGTAAAATGCTGGGAGGGTATCAAACGCATTAGATCAATGGGCTCGCCTTCAGATAAAGACATCCCCGCAAAACGGGGGCATCTTTGATCCTCGTCAAGATTTAAAAAACCGTCAAAGACTACAATACTGACAGATGACCTGAATACACACTCCTTGCTGTTAGCACTATCTATAGCGCGGACATCGATTGTGCGCACATTAAACACAGCGGGGGACATCTGGCTCTGCAAAAATCTTTTCCAGATCATCTCATAGACCTTATTCTGTTCCTGATTCAGGAATTTTCTGACGCGCTCAGGAAACAAAGCAACGGATGTGGGCCTTATGGCCTCATGCGCGTCTTGGGTCTTCTGCCCTGTTTTTTTAAAATTGGGCTGGTGCAGCGGCACATAATCTTTTCCGAAATGGTTTGTTATATACTCAACGGCCTGCGTCCTGGCCTCCTGGGAGATATTGACCGAGTCTGTCCTCATATACGTTATAAGACCTGTCGGTTCACCCTGCTCAAGCTCAAGGCCTTCGTATAATTGCTGGGCGATACGCATGGTCTTGCTGGCAGAGAAACGGAACCTGTTAAAAGCATCTTGCTGCAGGGTGCTTGTGATATAAGGGGGTAAGGGCCTTCTTGTCTTCTTCTGTTCTTTTAATTCAGACACACTAAAATCACTTTTCAAAAGTCCTG
Organism: Candidatus Omnitrophota bacterium; assembly: GCA_041650035.1. Taxonomy (GTDB): domain Bacteria; phylum Omnitrophota; class Gorgyraeia; order JABMRG01; family JABMRG01; genus JAQUQI01. Next base: position 9,343 of record JBAZLY010000012.1, read on the forward strand.
TTACAAGGTCATCCGTGGTCTGCTTATCTTTTAAACGGGGCTTCTTACCGTCCTGACTGACCAATTTGGCATTAAAGACGTGATCATCCCCCGCAGCCCTCTTCTTAAGTTCGGCCTCAAGCTCCCAATATTCCTCGGATTGAAAAGAACTAATCTGCGTCTCTCTCTCAACTATGAGCCGCAGGGCGACAGACTGAACCCTGCCGGCGCTTAACCCCCGACCGACCTTTTCCCATAATAATGGCGAGAGGTTGTAACCAACCACCCTATCAAGCACCCTTCGCGCCTGCTGGGCATTGACCTTGTTCATATCTATATCGCGCGGGTTTTGAAATGCGTATTCTATTGCAGGTTTTGTGATCTCATGGAATTCCACGCGCAGCGACCTCTGGCCCTTGGACACTAATTCCCGCTCCAGATGCCAGCTGATCGCCTCGCCTTCGCGGTCAGGATCCGTAGCAAGATAGATGACATCCTTGCCTTTTGCCTTGGCCTTCAAATCCTGCATAATCTTTTTCCGGGACGGCAAAACAACATATTTTGGCTTAAAATTATCCCCGATATCAACACCCATACCGTTTGAAGGCAGATCTATGATATGGCCCATAGACGGCTCTATGGCATATTTACCCCCAAGGAATTTGGCCAGGGTCCTTGACTTTGCCGGTGATTCCACAATTACAAGCGCCTTTTCCATCGCTGATCCTTATCTTAACCTGTCGGTTTTAATCCGGGTGAAAAAATATAAAACATGCGGGTCTTCATAGCGCACGTTAGCGGTATATTTCAAGTCTGTTAACATCTCAAACCTTTTGCCTGGTTCGAGCCATTAAGTCCATTCATCCTAAACATAATTAAATTTTAGCAGGCGCGGTATTGACAGGCAGGTGCCCGGGGCGAAAATGAAAAACATAAAAACCCAGGCGGCAAATACCAGCGCCTTATAAAATTATATATACGTTCTTAGCGCGGCCGCGCCGTCACCTTTTCAAAAAAACCACCTGGCAAGCGTTTAATAAGCCCTTTGACCTGCAGATGAAACAAAACGGACTGGGCTGTCGGCTGACTTATCCCGGCAAACCGCGCTATGTCATCAACATAACAAGGCCTTTCCGGGATTGATAGATATGTCTTTTTCTCCAAGCCGTCAAGGCCTTCCGGATTAGACACAATTTTTTTCCCACTTAACTCATCGAGGTCTAAAACAGCAATGCCAAGCTCTTCTAATATATCTTCAGCATTATCAATAAGTTTGGCCCCTTGCTTGATAAGGGCATTAGCCCCTCTTGATGAAGGCCTGTTTGCCATGCCAGGTACGGCAAAGACATCCCTGCCCTGCTCAAGGGCAAAATCCACCGTTATGAGAGCGCCGCTTTTTCGGGCCGCCTCAACAACAACAACGGCCTTTGATATACCGCTTATCAGCCTGTTCCTGCGCGGGAAATTCTGCCGATAAGGCGGCGTTACCATGGGGAATTCGGAGATGAGCGCACCATTATCTGCGATATCCTTCGATAAGGCCAAATTTTCCGGCGGATATATATTGCCAAGGCCGCTACCAAGGACTGCCAATGTCCTGCCTCTGCCGTTTAAGGCACCTTTATGCGCCGAGGTGTCGATGCCCCGGGCAAGACCCGAAACGATCGTCACCCCCTTAGCGGCGAGGTCTCGCGCTATCTCATCGGCCATATTCATACCATAACATGTGCATCTCCTTGAGCCAACCATTGCTATTGATATCTCATCGCACCTGCTGATAGCGCCTTTGACATATAATATAACAGGCGGATCATAGATGTTTTTCAGGTTTTCCGGATAATTATTATCATTTATCGCGATTATTTCAACACCCGCCCGCCTTGTTAGCTCTATCTCCGCGTCCACATCATGATCTGAACTCGCAGTCATTATGCCTTTGGCAATGATAGGGCCTATACCGTCCACGCTTCGAAGTTTTTCAAAAGAAGATTTTAATACAGCCCCCGGTTCCTTGAACACATCCAATAACGATTTCAGCCTGACGCATCCGAGATCCTTGACCATATTTAACAGTATAAGGTCTTTTTTAAAATTATACATGCGAATATTATTTTTTTACTATATCAATTATCTTCTCCACAACCTCATCGGGAGTGATATCGGAGGTATCTATCGAATAATCAGCGCGGTCATAAAACCGGGCCCTTCTGCCAAGCAGCTCTTTTATGCTCTTGACAGGATCCGGGGTATTAAGCAGCGGCCTCGAGTTGCCGGACATTGTCCTTTCGTATATCACATCAGGCCTTGCCTTAAGGCATATTATAACACCCCCCAGCTTAAGCCGCCTGACATTATCTTCATCAATAACAACCCCGCCGCCGGCATCAATAATCATGCCTTCACCGCCAGCCACAGACTTTACGACATCCTTCTCAAGGACTCTGAAATACTCTTCACCGTGCCGGCTAAATATATCAGATATAGTCCGGCCGGATTTTTCCTCTATCATCTCATCAAGCGACAGACGCCTTCTTTTAAGCCGGCGCGCCAGAAGCCTTCCTATTAATGTTTTACCCGTCCCCATAAATCCGACAAGCACTATGTTCTTCATCTGTGTTCTTCTTTTAGCCGCGGCAAGAACACACGCGCGCCGATGGAACTCTTTTTCTGATTTCATTCATGGAATCCCCGCCCAACTTTTCCAATGCGGCACGCGCAATAACAAAACATACCATATTCTCCGCCACGACAGAGGCGGCAGGCAAGGCGCAAACATCGGAACGCTGAACATCCGCCCTATTTGCCTTTTTTGTTTTCATGTTTATTGAAGGAAGAGCGCTCATAAGGGTCGCTATAGGTTTCATGGCACAGCTTACCCTTATCGGCTGTCCATTGCTCATGCCACCCTCAATACCTCCGGCATTATTTGTTTTTCGTATAATTGCCCCGCATTTTAGCCCGATCTCATCATGAAAACCAGACCCAGGCAAAGCAACCCCGGAGAAACCTGCGCCGATCTCGACACCCTTTATAGCCTGGATAGACATTAGCTCAAACGCCAATGCCGCGTCAAGCTTTCTGTCGTAATGGGCATGGCTCCCCAAGCCCGGCATAACATTCAGCGCTATTACCTCGAAACAACCGCCAAGTGTATCCCCACAGTCCTTAGCGCGGGCGATCCTCTGTATCATAAGAGCCTCTGACGTCCTATCTGCGCAGTTAAGGCATGAGGCAGACGCTTTTTTCTTTATCAACCCCAATTCCATACCCTCCGTATCAGCCTCTATATCGGCAAGAGACCTTGTATGGCTAAAGACATCTATTCCCAGCTCTTTTAAGAAAATCCTGCACACAGCGCCGACCGCTGTCCTCGCGGCTGTCTCTCTCGCGCTTGCCCGTTCAAGTATATCTCTGGCATCATTTAAACCGTATTTGATCATGCCGGCAAGGTCCGCGTGGCCGGGCCTGGGACAGTTCACCGGCGGCAGGGTATCTATCCTGAAATCTTTATTCACTATAAACAGCGCGATAGGGCTGCCGATAGTAACACCTCTCCTTACCCCTGATAATACCTCAACCCTGTCTGATTCTATCTTCATCCTGCCGCCTCTGCCGGGCCCGCGCTGGCGACGCTTAAGCTCACTGTTAATAATACCCGCGTCTAGTCGTAACTTAGCAGGCATACCCTCTAAAACAGCTATTAAGGCCTTTCCGTGCGATTCTCCAGCTGTCATATACCTAAGCATATTCTCCTCCAAGTGTTCACCTAAAGATCGTATCTTCCAAATAAGACCCTTGCGGCGCGAAACAGGTATTATGTGCAATATTTTAAAAATTACACGGGAATAAAAACCTTCCGATCTTTTCACCCCATAATATAACGATAAAGGCCGTCAGCGATAGGTATGGGCCATACGGTATTATATCCGCTTTTCTACGTAGTTTTTCGATTACGCCGACAACCGAACCGAAAAAAGGCGCCAAAAAAAACACTATTATAACACCTCTCCACCCAAGAAAAGCGCCTATCATAGCGAGAAATTTAATATCCCCACCGCCCATTGCTGTTTCTTCCCCTATAGCCATGAGTTTCTTTTTAAAAAAAATCGTCCCGAGCACAGCAACAACATATATCAAAAACCCTCCAAGCGCGATCCCCGACAATGAGCTTAGCAGGGCGTCAAGCCTGCCTGCGGCCGAATGAAGCCTGGGCAGGGCAAGGCTTAAGACAAGCCCTAAAACCATGCCCGTATACGTTATCTCATCAGGAATTATCTGATATTGTATATCAATGAATGTCGCGACTATTAGGGCGCAAGATAAAACCATATAAACAATTGTTATAGCGTTAACACCGAGCAGGCCTACCAATAAGGCAAAGATGGCGGCTGTCAATGCCTCCACAATAGGATATCTTAATGATATACGCCCTCCGCAGAAACGGCATCTGCCCATAAGCACGATGAAACTAAAAAGCGGGATATTGTCATGCCAGGATATGACATGATTGCATATAACACAATGCGAACGCGGTATGGCGATCGACTCACCCAAAGGCATCCTGTAAATGCATACGTTCAAAAAACTGCCTATTATTAATCCTAAAACAGCCGCGGCAACTATCATCTCTTTAGCCTACCTAATAATTCTTTTTTCATTAATGCGACAGGGGCCTTTTGCCCTGTCCACAGCTCAAACGCCAGCACACCCTGGTAAAGCAACATATTAATACCGCTTGAAGACCGTATGGATCTGGCATGGCATAGCCTTAAAAGTCTTGTCCTTAAAGGTGTGTAGACTACATCATATACCTTGAGCCTTTTATGCAGGCTGCCCGGATCGACCGGCAGGGGATCTCTGCTATTCATGCCCAGGGGAGTGCAGTTGACAAACAAGTGGCAGGTCTTTATAAAAAAGCCCGCATCTTTCTGCCCTGAAAATACAATATCTACCGCAGGGAAAATTTTCCGGATATCCTTAACTAATAACATCGCCTTCTCTTTTATGATATCGCAGACAATGATCCTTTTAGCGCCGGATTTAGCAAGGCCGAAGGCAACGGAGCGGGCAACGCCTCCCGAACCCGCCAGAAAAGCGGAACAGTCTTTTGGACCAAAATTAATGTCCTCCTTAAGACTTCTGATAAAACCACTGCAGTCGGTATTATAACCGATAAGGCTTCCTCTTTTATTGATAACGGTGTTAACAGCGCCTATGGATGCGGCAAGCGGATCTATCCTGTCCAAATACCTCATACACTCGGATTTAAACGGCACCGTAACATTAAATCCGGATATGCCTATCTGTTTAAGGGCGGATATAGCAGGTTTTAACTTTTGTCTTTGCACAAAAAAAGGCAGGTATGCGGCATCTATCTTAAGCCTTGAAAAAGCGGCATTATGCATGTGCGGGGATAGGCTATGCTCTACAGGGTTTCCTATTAATCCATAGAGCTTGTGAGGAAATCTTCTTTGCATAAAGGATCATATGTTACGGGTTTACTGGCAGCCCTTAAGCCTGCTTGAATGCGCCCATGGTATCTTATCCATGGCATTAAGATACGCCTTCACGCTTGCCTCAATAATATCGGTGGATGTGCCCCTTCCGGTAACAACCCTGTCTTTGACAGAGACCTTTATAGAGGCCTCGCCAAGGGCATCCTTGCCGCTTGTGGCAGAACGTATGCTATAGTCAATAAGCCTGCCCTTAAGGCCTGTTATCATATCAATAGCTTTGTAACAGGCGTCTATAGGGCCGTCGCCTGAAGCGTCTGCCTTGTATTGCCTGTTTTTGTACTCAAGACATACTGTCGATTTAGGCGCGCGCGCGGTTCCGCCTTTGGCATAAAAATGCACAAGCTTAAATACCTCATCCGCCGATAACATCTCATCCTCGACAATAGCCTTTAGATCCTCATCATATATATTCTTCTTTTTATCAGCAAGCGATTTAAACCTGTCAAAGGCCCTCTCCAATTCGGCGCCATTAAGGTCGAAACCTATCTTCTTCAACCTTACCGAAAGGGCATGTTTGCCTGAGTGTTTGCCAAGGACAAGTTTGGTTTCGCCGAAACCTACGTCTTTTGGCTGTATGATCTCATAGGTGCACCTTTTTTTCAGGATTCCGTCCTGATGTATGCCCGCTTCATGGGCAAAGGCATTTGAACCTACTATCGCCTTGTTCGGCTGAACAATTATACCCGTAAGCCTGCTTACCATGCGCGATGTCTCATAAAGATACTTTGTTTTTATATTTGTCATGGCATGAAAAAAATCCCTGCGCGTATTCATTGCCATCACTATCTCTTCAAGGGAGGCATTACCGGCGCGTTCACCTATCCCGTTTATGGTGCACTCAACCTGTTTAGCGCCGTTCTTAACCGCTGATAACGAATTGGCAACACTCAATCCCAGGTCATTATGGCAATGCACGCTTATCACGGCCTTATTAATATTCCTTACCCTCCGTGTGATATTATATATAAGCTGCCCGTATTCATGGGGAACTGAATAACCTACCGTATCCGGGATATTGACTGTCCTGGCGCCCGCGTCTATTACCGCCTCTATTACCTTGAACAGAAAATCCGCTTCTGTTCGTGAGGCATCCTCGGGCGAGAATTGTATATCGCTAATATAGCCTGAAGCGTATCTTACGGCAGACACTGCCTGCCTCAATATCTCGTCCTCTGCTTTTTTAAGCTTATATTGCATATGTATCTTGCTGGTGGCCAAAAAGATATGGATACGACCCGCCTTTGCCGGCCTTACAGCCTCATAAGCCACGTCAATATCCTTTTTAAGCGCCCGGGCAAGGGCGCATACCCCGGCATTCTTGATTCTTTTGCTTACAAGCTTTACAGCCTCTAAATCATCATGTGAGGCTATCGGGAAACCCGCCTCTATAACATCAACCCCGAGACGCTGCAACCCAAGGGCTATCTCAAGCTTTTCGTTCTTTTGAAGGCTTGCCCCGGGCGATTGTTCTCCATCCCTTAATGTAGTGTCATGTATGAATATACGCTTTCGCATTATCTATTCTTTCTTTCAGGCCTCTTTACCTGGGCCAAAAGATCATTGCATCCATGGCATAAGAGAGCGCAAATTTTTGCCAACCTCCTCTATCTTGTGTCCGGCACCATCGGCCTTCATCTTATTGAAGTTAGGCCTGCCCTTTTTGTTCTCATCTATCCATTCCTTGGCAAACCTTCCCGACTTTATTTCTTTTAATATGGCTTGCATCTCTTTACGGGTCTTTTTATTGATTATGCGCGGACCCCGCGTATAATCGCCGTATTCAGCGGTATCCGACACCCTGCTCCTCATACCCTGTATACCATATTGATAGATAAGATCTGTTATAAGCTTAAGTTCATGCAGGCATTCAAAATAAGCGATCTCGGGCTGATAGCCGGCCTGGACAAGGGTATCAAATGCCGCCTTCACCAATTCCGACACGCCCCCGCAAAGCACAGCCTGTTCCCCAAAAAGATCTGTCTCGGTTTCCTCGGCGAATGTCGTTTCTATTACGCCGGCGCGCGCGCCGCCAATAGCCTTGGCGTATGAAAGCGCCAGATTTAAGGCCTTTCCCGTAGTATCCTGATATATAGCTACCAGACACGGGACACCCTTACCCTCTTCATACATCCTGCGCACCAAGGCGCCCGGACCTTTGGGCGCTATCATAAACACATCCACATCAGGCGGAGGCACTATTTGTTTGAAGTGGATATTGAAACCGTGGGAAAACACAAGGGCATTGCCTCGTTCGAGATTTGACGCTATAGATTCTTTATACACAGCCGCTTGGACATGGTCCTGTGTCAATATCTGAATAACATCCGCTTTATTGGCCGCCTCCCCGGCCTGCACCGGCTTGAAACCGTCTTTTACCGCCTGTTCATGGTTAGGCGTATTCTCAAGCTCGGAGACAATAACATCTACGCCGCTGTCCCTAAGATTCAGACTCTGCCCCCTGCCCTGTATACCATAACCGATTATAGCGACCCTTTTTTTTCTAAGTACGTCAATATCCGCGTCCTTGTCATAATATATCTTTGCCATTCTATTTTCCCTTTCTCGATTTGGTTTCTGCCTTACCCTAAAGCTCCATAGCTATCCTGCCGGACCGTACCATCTCTTTTATCTTATAACCATTGTCTTTAAGCGCGTAAAATAACTTATCAATGTCATCCTGCGAGCCTACCATCTCAACGGCAATAATATCGGCTGTCGATTTAACAATATTCGCCGCAGATTTCCTTATCAGGGTAATCGCCTTGGCCTTGGCCTTCTTGTTTACATTGACCTTAAATATCACGAGCTCCTTATCTATATGTTCTTTCCGCAGATAGTCCTTAACGCGGATAACATCAATGAGCTTATTAAGCTGTTTCTTTACCTGGTCCAGGATCTTATCATCCCCCTTGACAACTATAGTCATCCTGGATACACTTGGGTCTTCTGTTTCGCCGACAGTAAGTGAGTTTATATTAAAACCGCGCGCGCTAAACAGCCCTGCCACGCGCGCGAGCACGCCAAACTTATTTTCCACCAAAACCGATATTATATGTTTCATGTCATATCCTTTTTACAGCGTATTATGGCAATTGTTATGCGGGCGTTCGGCCTCAAGCCATGCCGCCTATCATCCTGTTAATAGCCTCGCCTGACGGAACCATCGGAAAAACATTTTCCTCGTTTCTTACGATAAAATCAAGGACAACGGTATTCTTCGTGTCTATGGCACGCCTTATAGCGGGCGCGACATCCTCTTTTTTTGTAACCCTTATACCAACAGCGCCGTATGCCTCCGCGAGCTTGATAAAATCCGGACAACCTGGCTGAAAACATGTATGCGAATATCTTTTCTTATAAAACAATTCCTGCCATTGCCTGACCATGCCGAGACAACAATTATTCAATATCGCTATGTTTATCGGAAGTTTGTTGATAACAGCCGTGGCAAGTTCTTGTATATTCATCTGTATGGAACCGTCACCGGCAATATCAAATACCGTCTTGCCTGGACAGGCCACCTGCGCACCTATCGCGGCAGGAAAGCCGTAGCCCATTGTGCCAAGCCCCCCGCTTGATAAAAATGAACGTGGTTTTAAATATTTATAAAATTGGGCGGCCCACATCTGGTTCTGACCCACTTCCGTAGTAATAATGGCATCGCCCTTGGTAGCCTCGTATATCTGCTCAACGACATATTGTGGCCTTATAACGTCACCGGACTCATCGTATTTAAGCGGGTATCGTTTTTTTAGTTGGGATATCCTGTCTATCCATTTTGACGTATCAGGGGACTTGACAATCTTATTCAAGCTTTTAAGCACCTCTTTGGCGTCTCCGACAATAGGTATATGAACGTGAACGTTCTTGCTGACGCTTGACGGATCAATATCTATATGGATAATTTTCGCCTTAGGGGCAAATTCATCCAATTTTCCGGTAACCCTGTCGTCAAACCTGGACCCCACGGCAATTATAAGATCGCTTTCCATTATGGCGTGATTCGCATATGCGCTGCCATGCATGCCAAGCATTTTCAGAGACAGCGGGTCTGTTTCCGGAAAACACCCAAGCCCCAAAAGCGTTGTTGTAACAGGTATCGATGTCTTTCGGGCAAACTCAAAAAGCTCATTCTCGGCACCTGATATTATCACCCCACCCCCGGCATATATTATTGGTCTGCGGGAATCGCATATCGCCCTGGCTGCCTTCTTTAACCGGCCCTGACAGCTAACACAGACAGGCTTATAACTCCTCATGCTGATTTTTTCAGGGTAATGGAATTCAGCCTCCGCAAACATAAGGTCAGCGGGGAGATCAACCAGGACGGGCCCTGGCCGGCCGCTGCTTGCCACATAAAAAGCCTCTTTTATTATAGGCGCGAGATCATTTATATCTTTTACAAGATAATTATGTTTTGTAATAGGCCTGGTTATACCTGTGATATCAGCCTCCTGAAAAGCGTCACTTCCGATAAGGTTAGTCTTGACCTGGCCTGTTAAGGCAACTATAGGAACTGAATCCATATAGGCCGTGGCTATGCCTGTTACAAGATTGGTCGCCCCGGGGCCGGATGTAGCCAGGCAGACACCGACCTTACCTGTGGCGCGGGCATAACCATCTGCCGCGTGGGCTGCTGCCTGCTCATGTCTTGTCAGCATAAACCTCAAATTGGAATCATAAAGAACGTCGAATATAGGCAGTACGACACCGCCCGGATAACCAAAAACAATACCAACATTCTCTTTCTTTAATGATTCAACTAATATATTAGCGCCTTTTAATCTCATTTGATTGATAATACCGCCCCTTTCGCGGCCGATTGGACAAAACACGCGTAACGCGATAAATAACCCTTTTTAATCTTAGGCGGCCTGGGCCTTAAGACATTCAAACGCCTTTGTATCTGTGCGGGTGACACCTTAAGTTCTATCCTTCGCTTCGGTATATCTATTGATATAATATCATCATCCTCGACGATAGCGATTGGCCCCCCTGTTGCAGCTTCAGGTGAAATATGACCTACACACGGGCCTCTTGTGCCCCCGGAAAAGCGCCCATCGGTAATCAAGGCTACATCCCTCGACATACCCATGCCAGCTATAGCAGCCGTAGGGGCAAGCATCTCGCGCATACCGGGGCCTCCTTTTGGTCCCTCATATTTAATGACAACAATACTGCCGGCTTTGATCCTGCCTGACATTATCGCGCGCATAGCGTCTTCTTCCGAATCAAAACAAACAGCCTTACCGGTAAATACCATTACAGATTTATCAACCGCACTCTGTTTCACAACGCAACCGTCAGGAGCGATATTGCCTTTCAGTACCGCTATGCCGCCTTCCTTATGATATGCCCTTGCGATGGGCCTGATTATATCATCATCATAGATAGGGGCACCTTTGATATTTTCTTTAAGGCCTTTACCCGTAACCGTTATATTATCTTTTATCCTCGACGACAATCTGCTTAATACGGCGGGTATGCCTCCGGCATATTCAAGATCTTCCATGAAATACTCTCCACCGGGCCTTATATTACATATATGCGGTGTCTTTCTGCTTATCATATCAAGTTCATCAAGGCCTAATCCGATTCCCGCTTCATAAGCAATAGCCGGTACATGCAGCATTGTGTTAGTTGAACCGCCTAATGCCATATCAACCATAACGGCATTATACACAGAACGATTATTGATGATCTTACGCGCTGACAGGCCCTGTCGAACCAGGCAAACGATCCGTTCGCCGCTTGAATAACCTATACGTTTCTTTTTAGCGGAGTTAATCAAGGCTGTAGCGCATCCGGGCAAAGACATCCCGAGGGCCTCGGTTACACAGGCCATGGTATTGGCCGTGTAAAGCCCCTGGCAGGAACCTGCCCCAGGACATGAGCAGATCTCCAAATCATCGAGTTCGGAATCTGTTATCTGGCCTTTCTGTCTTTTTGCCATTGCCTCAAAGGTGTCCCTGACAAATGAACGCCTCTGCATTTTATACATACCTGATATCATCGGTCCGGCTGTCACGACAATAGCGGGTATATTAAGCCTGGCAGCTGCCATAATCATGCCGGGGGTGATCTTATCGCAATTGGTCAAAAGCACAAGCCCGTCTAACGCATGAGCCATTGACACGCTCTCAACGGAATCAGCTATCAATTCTCTTGAGGCAAGAGAATAATGCATACCAGCGTGACCCATTGCTATCCCATCGCATATACCCGGTATGCCAAAAACAAAAGGCACGCCTCCTCCGGCGCATACCCCATGCTCTATCTCGCGCTCCAAAAGTCTCATATCAACGTGGCCCGGTATAAGATCCGTAAAACTTGACGCAATACCGATAAAAGGCTTGTTCATGTTATTCCTGCTAAGGCCTGTGGCGTATAGCAAGGCCCTGTGCGGCGTTCTTTCTAACCCTTTTTTTATCACAGCACTTTTCATTGCAGTCCTATTCTGTTTAAAACTCCACAAATCTCATAAAACAGCTTATATGAATATATATAAATTATATTAATACTGACGATAAATTATAACAATAGGAAATTGATATGTCAAATGTTTTCTGCCTAGAAAATATCCGAAGTGAATATCCGGCCAAACCTAATATCGATAACCTGCCTCCGGCATCCTAATATTATCTCTGCCTACAAATAAAACCTATTTTAAGCATACCAAGAGGCCTGAAACATCCGTTTTGGCATTAACATTTGATCAGGGGGCATTACAAAACATCTAAGAAATATTGGGGGTATTCGGAATCACAGCGACGATTTATCCTTTTTCGCGAAAATAATCAAAAGGACTCGTTTCTTTATTCTTATTATAATTTACAAAAGCATGCGTCTTGCGCGCGAGACATCATCCTCTATTTGCAAACGCAGCAAACCCTGATCCTTAAATCTCTTTTCAGGCCTTAATTTTTTTACGAAACACACCTCTATATCCTTGCCATAGATACCCCTGTTAAGACCTAATACATGGGTTTCGATATTCACGTCTTCTCCATAAAATGTCGGCCTTTGCCCGATATTGACAACTGATTTATATGTCTTACCGTCAATAATAGTATATGCCGCATAAACACCGCGCGGGGGTATCGCCTCATGATGCGGGTTTATATTCGCGGTCTTAAAACCTATATCCCTTCCCTTCTTACGCCCATGAATAACCGTGCCCAACACGGATACAGGCCTGTCAAGCAGTTTCGAGGCATGACCTATATCCCCTTTTTCTATCAAGCTGCGTATGATACTCGAACTAATAATACGCCCTTTATACCTTCTTGGGATGACCGCGTGGATATTGAACCCCAGGCACGGGGCTATATCCTTCAGGTCATTGCCGATATCGGCTCTTTCCCTGCCGAGTGAAAAACCCGCCCCAGCCACAAGGCTCCTCATCCCGATTTTGTCTATCAATACCTGCTTGATGAAGGAATCGTATGGCATCCGCGCTATTATACGGTCAAACTTCAACACTACGCATAAGCCTATGCCGGCGGCCGAAAACAGCTTCAGCCTGTGTTTAAGCGAGCACAGCATCAAGGCCTTTTTACGGCCCGGGAGCACATTATCAGGGTGCGGGAAAAATGTCACAACAACAGGCCGCAACCTTTTTTTACCAGACAACCTTAACAGATGATCCATTATCCTCTTGTGCCCTATATGCAGGCCATCAAAGACCCCGACTGCGACCGCGCTCGGCCTCGGGCTTTTATCTATATACCCCGGATAATAGGCAACCTTCACTGGATTGCCTCCAAAGTAAACGCATCCTTGATATGAAACTGCCCTGAACGTATCCTTCTCAAGCTGTCCATATAAGCCCCGCAACCCAGCCTTTTACCTATATCATGACATAGGGTCCTTATATAGGTACCCTTTGAACATGTTACCCTGAATTCGGCATTATCCTGTCCAACCGAAATAATATCAATATCCTTTATATCTATATCTACAGGCTGCCTATCCACGACAACCCCTTTTCTGGCAAGCTTATACAATCTCTCTCCCTTGTGGTATTTTGCCGATATCATCGGTGGGATCTGTTTCTGCCTGCCCTTAAAAGACATTATCGTATCACGAACAAGCTGCGCTGTCATACCTTTGGTACCAAGGGCCCGCGTCACATTGCCTGTTCCATCGTGGGTATCTGTGGCACAGCCAAGCGTCATACGGCAGATATATTCTTTTTCATCGCAGCAAAGCCTTGCGGAAAGCCTTGTCGCCTGGTTCATTAATATCACAAGAACACCTGTTGCCATAGGGTCCAATGTCCCGCAATGGCCAACCTTTCGTATATTGAATTTTCTGCGCACGGCATCAACAACATCATGCGATGTCATGCCCTGGGGTTTGTCTATTATAAGAATATCCTTCATGGCCTATATAACCTTTTTTAGTATACGGAGATACTGTCATGGAAAAAGAAAAACACCTCGAAAGGTCACCCAGTCAAGGATTTTTTACACTTATCCAGGACTATCTTTTTTACCGTGCCAAGAGTTCCTTTTATAACACATCCGCTGGCCGCGGCATGGCCGCCGCCTCCAAAAAACCCGGCAAGCTTATTCACATCAAGGCCATCGTTAGAACGGAAACTGACCTTTACAACGCCGGCTCCGGCCTCCTTAAAGGCAATGGCTATCTTTATGCCTTTCATAGACCTTGGATAATTAACAAAATCCTGCGTATCATCAATACTGCAATGATATCTCTTCAGCATATCCTGCGTTATCTCCACCCACGCCATGCCGGCCGCCTGATCTGTATCAAGGCTCGCCAAGACCGAGGCCAGCATGCGCAGATAGCCTGGACCGATACCTTCATATATCCTGCGATATATATCAACCGGACAGATGCCGTGCGATAAAAGCTCTGATACCGCCTTATGGGTGTTGGCGGTGGTATTGGAATACCTGAACGAGCCCGTATCCGTAAGGATCGCAATATAAATATAAAGCGCGGCATTCTTATTTATCGGTATACCCATCTTTTCGAATAAACGATATACCTGCTCGCCTGAACATGACATACCCGGATCAATCCAGTTTACCGTGCCGAAATATTTATTGCTTATGTGATGATCTATATTAAGTATCGGTCGGGACAAGTCTATACCGGCTTTGGCATCACCCAGCCTGTCAAGGTCAGTGCAATCCAGCAAACAGGCTGCATCATATGCGATACGGCGCGGATATTTTCTGGCCTTCACCAATGACGCGTTCGGCAAGAACTTATATATTTCAGGCATATCCTCGGGAGAGAGTAAAACGGTTTTTTTCCCCGCAGCCTTAAGGAGCTCTGACATGGCAAGCATACTGCCTATGGCATCTCCTTCTAAATTTCTGTGTGAGGCCACGGCAAAACACTCATTCTTCTTGTCTTTTATAGCAGAAACGACGGCTGAAAGTCCCATTATCCTGTCTCCTTTTCCCTGCGAAGCATATTAAAAATATCATCTATCCTCTCTGTTGCAGCATCCGGAATATCATTAATAAATGTTATCCGCGGAATAAATTTAACCTTGATCCTTTTCGCCAGCAAACTTCTTATAAAACCGCTTGAGGCCTTGAGCCCTTTTAAGGTATCGTCTGAAGGGCCCCAATCATTAAGCGCTGTAAAATACACGGACGCTGACTTGAAATCCGGAGATGTATCCACCCTCGTTATAGTAACAAACCCTATCCTGGGATCCCGCGCTTCCTTCCGGAGTATCATGCTTATCTGATAACGAATTTCTTCATTCATCCTGTCCACGCGTGACATATCTTTCTCCCGTTATATCCTCAAGTCTGACGGCCATCCTGGCACATGCGTCTTCTTTCTGAAAGAGAGCGAGTTCTTTTTCAATCCTTTGCCTCTTCAACCTGCAAAGCAGGCCTGCCCTGACCGCTTTCTTAATAAGGCTCAATGTATGACTATCAATAGCAAAATTATATCTCTGCTCAAATCTCACGGCCCTAAATATCCTGGTCGGGTCATCAATAAAACTCTTTTCATGCATGACCCTTACCACACCGTTTTCCAGGTCACCCATACCGTTAAAATAATCTATTATCTGTGCAAACCTGCGCGCATTGAGTACAAGCGCTATGGCATTTATCGAAAAATCCCGCCTCTTAAGGTCGGCCTTTATAGATGCGGCTCTCACATCGGGGTAACACGCCGGCGATCTATAATGTTCGCTTCTGGCGGTAGCTATATCTATCCTTGCTAAACGCAGACAGGGTGAGGCGAATTTGGCATCGCCTCCTATATCGGCCTCAATCATCGCGGTCCCAAAATGCCTGAACACGGCCAATGAGCCATTGAGCCTGCGGGCCAACTCCTCGGCAAGCCTTATACCGTCGCCCTGAACGGCAATATCAATATCAAGGCTTTTTCTTTCGAGCATTAAATCCCTGACAAATCCGCCCACCGCGAATACGCCAAAACCATGCCTGTCACCTATAACGCCTGCCTCGTTCAGGATGACCGATACAAAATCAGGGATTGATAATAACTTGTCTTTCGCATTCATCGCCCGATCATATCCATTATGCGCCTATCAGGGCCTGGGATGAAATTTGTGGTGAATAGATTTCAGCCGCTCTTTGTCTATATGAGTATAAATCTGGGTCGTCGATATATCGGCATGCCCCAGCATTTCCTGCACCACCCTAAGGTCAGCCCCGCGCTCAAGCAGGTGGGTAGCAAATGAATGCCTTAGCGTGTGCGGTGTTATATCCTTGTTTATCCCCGCCGATTTAGCGTATTTTTTTATCATCTTCCAAAAACTCTGTCTTGATATCTTTTTCCCCAAGCGCGATAAAAAAAGCGCGTTCGGCGACTGCGGCCTTTTCATGGACACCCTTGACCTGTCAATATACCTCCTTATAGCGGACTGTGCCTGACCACCTATAGGAACTATCCTTTCCTTACTGCCCTTACCCACGCACCTCAAAAAACCCGCCTCAAGGTTAACATTGTCTATCTCAAGGTTGACCAGTTCCGATACCCTTAAACCAGCGGCATACATCAATTCGAGCGCCGCCTTATCCCTCAATCCGATCCTGTCCCTTGTATTAGGCTTTTTTATCATATCCTCTATCTCGCCCAGAGAAAGCGTCTCCGGCAAATGCTTCCATAGCTTAGGCGAATCAAGGACGCTTGTTATATCCTCTTTGACATATCTCTCCCTCAACAGGAAACGGTGCAATACTTTTATGGCGACAAGCCGGCGCGATATGGAATTAGAAGAAAGTGCCTTATCTTTCTGGTATATCATATAATCCCTTACATCATTTCTCGTGACATCATTCAGGTGGAGCCGTTTTTTATTCGACTCCAAAAAATCCGTGTATTTATAAAGGTCGCTCCTGTAAGCCGATATGGTGTTATCGGAAAGCCCCCTCTCGACTACAAGATAATTCAAAAATTCCTCGACAATATCTTTCATAGCCACGGGTTAGTCCTCTTTTCAGCGCCTATCG
The DNA here is from genome assembly GCA_041650035.1 of Candidatus Omnitrophota bacterium. GTDB lineage: Bacteria > Omnitrophota > Gorgyraeia > JABMRG01 > JABMRG01 > JAQUQI01. Next base: position 26,315 of record JBAZLY010000012.1, read on the forward strand.
TGGTTTCCTCTCCATGCCCGGGATAGACTATGGTAGAATCATCCAGCAGAAATAACTTATCCCGAATAGAAGATTTGATCTCCTTTTCGCTGCCATAGGGCATATCCGTCCTGCCTATACCTTGAGCGAACAGCGTGTCTCCGGTAAATACGATGTCGTTATGGTAAAGCGATATGCCCCCGGGCGTATGCCCGGGCGTATGGATAACCCGCAGACTGATATCGGCGACCTCTATAATATCATTGTCTTTCAATAATCGCGAGGCCTTCGGAGAGGACTTCAGTGTCCCGTAAAAAGGAGCCATATTCAGTAAAGGATTTGTTAAAAAATTGGCGTCTCTCTCATGAATGCATATCGGCAGTCCGAGTTCCGCGTTGCCTGCGATATGGTCTATATGGCCATGGGTATTAATTATGCATTTCGGGACAAGGCCTTTTCCTTTCATAAACCCCTGTATCACGCGCGCGTCGGAACCCGGGTCTATCACAATGACTTCATGAAGTTTTTTTGAACCAAATATATAACAATTCGTGCCAACACTGTTTATATATATCTTATAAACCAGGTAATCCCCTTGAGGGCATACGGACATAAAGGCCTCCTTTGGCGTCAATCAGGCTTTATGAAATTCTTCATATGATGATATGAAAAATTCCTGCCTACTGACCTGTAATGTTTCGAAAGCCTCGAAGAAAGCTCATTGCTGTTTGAATTAATATAGTTAGGCTGTTCTATCTTTTCCGCTATACCCTCAAGCTCCAAGATATAAGTCGCAAGCTTGGCGTTTTCCTCGTCAATAAGTAGACTTGCCATTTTCTTAATATCTGCAATAGCATAACCCATCTGGCTTTTGATCTTCTTTTTGCCCTCCTTTGACTTCACCGATTGTATAAGCTCTGACTGCGAGTTCCTCCAAAAGGAATAATTATTAGCGTATAACTGTTTATTGGTAAATTCCCGTGCATAATCATAGGGCTGTAATATCGGCCCCTCCTTAACAACCCCTTTTTTAGCCCTGACAAATTTCTTCCGCCAGGCGCCGCTGCACCCGGAAGTAGACAGTATGGCAATCAACAGTAAATAGATAAGAGTTGGTCTTGTCTTCATAAGAGGCCTCCGCGTTTTATTATACCCATAAATTCATTCTCATCGATAACGGTTACACCCAAATTCTTTGCCAAGGCCTGTTTCGAACCTGGATTCTTTCCGCATATAAGATAGTCCGTCCTTTTACCCACCGACGAGGAGACAGCCCCGCCCAGTGACCTGACCGCCTCCTGAGCCTGTATCCTGGAAAGATGCGCCAATGTGCCTGAAAAAACAAAAACCTTTCCCGATAAACCCCCGGAGACCAAGGCAGCATTTTGTCGTAAAAGAACCCCATGACCCTTCAGCTTATTAATAATCACATCCGTATCTGGCTTTGAAAAAAAATCCACAATGGATTCCGCCATCACAGGACCGACAGCGTTTATTGCGGCCAATGCCTCGATCGATTGCGCCCTTAGGTTTTCAATACTGTTAAATCTTGCGGCCAGTATGTCTGCCCCGCGCGTTCCGACATGCCTTATGCCAAAGGAATAAATAAGCCTGGCCAAAGGCCTTGTCTTGGAACGCTTTATCGAGTTTAGCAGTTTGCCGGCTAACCTTTGAGCCATCCTTTCAAGCTTTAATATATCGTCAAGTTTAAGATCATATATATCAGCATAATCATGGACTATGCCTTTATCAACTAATTGGCTTATCAGCGCGTATCCAAACCCCCTGATATCCATTCCGCTTCTTGAGGTAAAATGCCTAAACCTCTCTTTCAGTTGGGCAGGGCATCTTGGGTTTGTGCACCGTAATGCCACTTCCTGCCCATGCCTGACCACCTCCGAGCCGCATGATGGGCATGTGAGAGGTATGGTAAAAGGCCTCTGCGAACCTGTCCTTCGATCAGGCAAAGAGCTAACAACCTGCGGTATTATCTCGCCGGCCTTTTCAACGACAACGTTATCCCCCATCATTATATCCTTGCGTCTGATCTCGTCCATATTATGTAATGTCGCCCGGCTAACAATACTGCCCGATATCTCAACAGGTTCAAGCTCAGCGACAGGAGTCAACACCCCTGTCCTGCCGACCTGGATAATTATGTCCTTCAATCTCGTAATCGCCCTTTGGGCCGGAAATTTATAAGCTATCGCCCAACGCGGGGATTTCGCGGTAAAACCAAGCTGAACCTGATACGCTATGGAATCGACCTTTACCACGATACCATCAATATCGTAACCAAGCCCGGCCCTGTCTGTATGCCATTTCCGGCAATATGCTATAACCTCATCTATATCCGAACACCTCTTGGCGTGGGGGCTTGTGCGAAAACCCTGGTCTTTCAGGAATTCCAATACACGAGTCTGGGTGGACAGCGGTTTTTCACCGCAATAACCCACACCATACACAAACACATTCAACCTTCTCTCACGGATAAGACCAGGGTCAAGCAGTTTCAATGAACCTGCCGCGGCATTACGCGGATTGGCAAATTCCTCTTCTCCAGTAACGCCTTTTTGCCTATTGATCTCATTAAATGCGTCCCTGCTCATGAAGACCTCTCCGCGTACCTCAATCTCATTGGGAAAGACCCCTCTGTCTCTTGCGGATAACGGTATAACCTTGATAGCCTTTATGTTTTCCGTAACATCATCGCCAACCCTGCCATCACCACGAGTAACAGCATACTGGAATTTACCGTCTCGGAAAAAAAGCGATATTGATACCCCGTCAATTTTAAGCTCCGCCGCGTAAGAGACATTATCTACCTGCAGATTTTTCCTGACACGCTTGTCAAACTCCTTAAGTTCATCGGCAGAATATGTATTATCTATGCTAAGCATCGGTGAGCAGTGCCTGATTTTCTTAAAATAAGGGCTTAGGTCTTTTCCCACGTTTTGTGTAGGCGAATCACCGGTAACAAGGCGGGGAAACCGCTTTTCTATATCCTTTACCCGGCGTAACAGCGCGTCATACTCATAGTCGCTGACCTCCGGGGCATGTTCAACGTAATACCTGCGGTCATGTTCGCGGATCTGTTTTTTTAAATACTCTAATTCTTCTCTCTTGTCGCGCTTGGACATACGCTAAAACCTTATATTAAAACCCTTGGATCCGCCTTCAGGCTCATGCCAGCATACAATATCCCTATCAATACATCCTGCCATATCGCGTTTAACGGAGTCTAAAAATTCATCTAATACGGCACGGCCTGCCTCCGCAGCCAGCTCAACGCTGCCATCCGGATTATTCCTGACCCAGCCGGAGATACCGAGACCTTCGGCAATACGCTGACAGGTAAACCGGAAGCCGACCCCCTGGACCCTGCCATAGTAAACTGCGTGTATCCTCTTTTTCATGTCCTAACCAAAAACCGCTTATCTTATAAAAAACGGTCCGCCCTCCGCCTAAGGACTATTCAGATTAAAAAGCGGGCCCGATTCCGTACAGACAGCAGGGATCATTTTTCCAATAATATTTCCTTTAAAAAGATCATTCACCATACATCCCAATATCGACAGGTATGCCTCGCAGGAGCTGCGGATGGCATTTTTATAGAAAATAAAGCTATCTCTGTTTAAGAGCCTATACCCTTGATGAAAGTCCGACCCGAAAAAAACGGCCGTGTTTATCCCCAAAGAGACCGCTATACGGGCAATCGCCGAACCGTTGCAAACAAGCAATGAACATCTCCTAAACAACCGCATGAATTCCAAAATCACAAAATCAGCGCTTAGATAAAAAACTTATCCCTGGCACGGTACTTCTTAATTATACACGTAATCAAATCATTCTCTTTTACCGTCCCGGTAAATAACACCGGGGCAATCATATTTGCCTATGATCAAGTCTGCTGATTCAAAGAAACGATCTTCATGGTAGCTTTTTGCCTTAAAGTTTTCACCTCTCCGAGGGTGAAAGCAAATAAAACGATCTACCCTCAAGCGGCTTAATATATCCTTTATCCTGTCTCTGTCTTTATAGCTGCCGCTAAGCCCAAAACAATAATCGCCTCTTATATCCAAAGCCCTTAGGGGACTGAAAATACCTGCGAGAAAAAGAAACCGTATTATACCTTGTTTTCTTCATCGCGCACCCTTATTATCCGGCTTCTGTCAATTACCTGATAATTTATCAGCGAATAAATGACAAATACCGCCAATATAAATAACACATAATATGATTTGATCATTCCATCATATCCGGGTATCAGTTTGACGTGTGTGAACTCTTTTATAATCGGGGCGGGGTTTTTAACGACGGCAAAAATCAGCCAAGGCGGATATGGTCGGGGTGGGCGGATTTGAACCGCCGGCCTCTTCGTCCCGAACGAAGCGCGCTAGCCAAACTGCGCTACACCCCGATAAATATTGATATGCCAAACATTCCGCCGGCTCATGCCTACAAAATACCCCGCGGCAATTAAATTAGTTTATCATTCCAAGAACGTATAATCAAGGAAATTTCCGACTTATGTTAACTTGTGTCAACCTGGGCAGACATCAAGTAAAACCATATTCGGACAGAAACGGCTTATCCAGACCTGGAAATGAGGAAGGTCCGCGGGCCTTGTTTCTTAAAAGACTGTAAGTATATTTTGCCAGTATATCTGTTTCTATATTGAGCCGGCTTCCTTTTTCCTTGTATTGAAGCGTGGTATGCACCAAGGTAAAAGGAATTATCATGACATTAAAACTATCCTCCGAGATATTATTGACCGTGAGGCTGACCCCGTCTACCGCGACGGAACCTTTTCTGGCTAAAAAACCATTATAACCCTTGTCTATACCTATTTTCAATTCTACAAAATCCGATCTTTGAGACCTTGCTAATAATCTGGCCGTATAATCTATATGGCCTGTCACAAAATGCCCCCCTACGCGCGAGCTCTGCCTTAAAGAACGTTCGAGGTTCACCTTATCACCCTGCGCCAGATCTGCCAGATCACTTGCCTGCAATGTCTCGCGGCTAATATCAAAAGACAGATAACGGCCCTTCTTCTCCGAAATGGTAAGACAGCAGCCGTTAATGCCTATGCTGTCTCCTTTTTTGCAATCATGACCGCATACCCTGCTTTCAATGATCAGTCTCGCGTTGTCAACAGCACGTGACAGGGAATATACAACCGCTAATTCTTCAATTATTCCTGTAAACATCTGCCTCCACCAAAAAATCCCTGCCAAGACCCCGCACCTTTATATTATAAAGCCTCATCGCGTCCTTGACCTTACCGGCGCCAATACCACCTACAGCGCCAACAGCGCTTCTGCCGCCTATTATAATCGGGCATATAAATGAATATAGTTTACGGACAAGACCTGATTCAAGCATCGAGGCAGCTATCTCGCTTCCTCCTTCAACCAGAATACTGTTTATACCCTTTTGCATAAGCTGCTCCATCAGGATACATAGATCCACTCGCTTGCGGTCAAGACCCGCCCGGATTATACAGGCCCCTTTTTTAGATAAGGCCTTTTCCCGGGCGATAGAGGCGCCTTGAGACGCCGCGATAATTGTCTTACCGGGCGAATGCCTGCTTAATAATCTTGACCTTACAGGCGTCCTTAACCCCGAGTCTATTATTATCTTCACAGGCTGTCTTGGTTTTTTTGAAGACGACCCTATTTGTATTCTCACATTTAACAATGGGTCGTCTTTTAATACCGTACCGATGCCCACCATAACGGCATCATGATTATACCGCAACCCGTGCGAAAAGGCCCTTGAGCCTTGAGAGCTTATCCATTTGGAATCACCGGTCTTTGTCGCAATCTTTCCATCAAGACTTTGCGCAAGCTTGAGACTGACAAACGGGGTCTTGGCCTTCATCCTCCTGAAAAAATCCCTGTTTAAGGCCTGCGCCTGCCGCCTTAATATGCCTAAAGAGATTTTTATGCCGGAATTTTTGAGTACCGCAATACCCTTTCCGCTATTAAGCGGATTAGGGTCAAGGCATGCGCAAAACACCTCTTTTATGCCTGATCTAACTATCAGATTGGCGCAAGGCGGCGTCTTGCCATAATAGCTGCATGGTTCAAGGGTTATGAACATCGCGGCACCTATTGCCCTATCGCCCGCGGCCTTTAAAGCAACGGCCTCCGCGTGAGGTCCGCCAAACTCCTTATGGAAACCCGATGATACTATCTTGCCGTTTTTTACTATAATACAGCCTACAATAGGATTAAACCCTGTCTTACCCCTGGCCAATAAGGCCTGTCTTATGGCAAGCCTCATAAACCGTTCAGCGGTCGCTTTTCGCATTCTTTAATGCCCCGACATATGAATATGGTATCGCGCTCTTGCCTATAATGACCTCTCCCTTAAGCCCGCCATGACAATCCGAACCGCCTGTAACAATAAGACCGTTGCAAGAGGCAAAACTCTCATAACCTCTTGCCGCTTTGCCGGAATGTTCGCTATGAAAGGCCTCTATACCCCTAATACCTTCTTTTACAAGCCTTGGCAGAATCGTATCAAGCCTGTTAATACCGGGATGGGCTAATACAGGTATGCCGCCCGCGGCCTTTATTGCGTCTATAACCTCTTTCGAGGTATAACTGAAATTCGCCACATAGCAAGACCTGTTATCTCCTATATATGTCCTGAAAGCGTCCCGCCAATCCCTGACAAGGCCTTTTTTATGCATATACATTGCTATATGCAGACGGCTTATGGAAACCTCCCCGGCTGAACTTAAAAGGTCATCAACATCTATGCGCATGCCCCGCTCGCTCAAAAGCCCGGCCATCTTTCGTAACCTTTCCACCCTGTCCTGCCGTATTTTTTTTAAAAAAGAAATCAGGTCCTTATCATGGTAATCCATGCAATAACCCAGGATATGCATCTCCCTGCCGGATTCCTCGGCACTTATTTCAACGCCCGGTATTATCTCCACATGATAGGCATTGCCGGCGCTCATAGCCTCGTCTACTCCAAAAACATTGTCATGGTCTGTAATGGAAATGCAACATATACCCCTTTGGCTGGCTATACGCACCACATCGCTGGGACTTAAAGAACCGTCTGAATACATTGTGTGTATATGAAGGTCCGCCTTCCGGTTCACTTTTCCTTCACCTCTGTCTTTTTGACTTTATCCAGTATGCCGTTTACAAACTTGCCCGATTCGGTATCCCCGTATTTTTTCGCCAAGTCAACCGCTTCGTTTATTGAAACCTTGGCGGGGATATCATTAACATAGAGAAGCTCATAACAGGCCATCCTCATAATGTTCCTGTCAATAACAGCCATTCTTTCAAGCTGCCAATTCTGCGCATAAGACGAGATAACGGCATCTATTGTTTTTATATTGTCAAGAGTGCCCTTGGCAAGGCTTATAGCAAACCCCCTGACAGATTCTTCAGGCCGGTCCGCGCCGTTAAGACAAATACGAAAAAAATCTTCCGCGATATCGTTCAGCCCTTCATGCCTTATATCAGCCTGATACAAAATCTGAAGGGCAATCTCTCTTGCCCTTGTTCTTTTTCTCATGCGCCTGTCCTTTTTTAAAAAACCTATGATAGCGGCCGCGACAAAATCCAGCGGCTTAAACTGCGGCAGGGGATACGCGCGTTTATACCGCGTTTAGAAGGTTCACCATCTCAATCGCCGATAAGGCCGCGTCCTTGCCCTTGTTGCCTTCCTTGGCGCCGGCGCGCTTAATAGCCTGTTCCATATTATCCGCTGTTATTATACCGAAAATAGCCGGTATACCAGCATCGAGGCTTACCTTAGCTATACCTTTGCTGACCCCGGATGCGACATAATCAAAATGAGGTGTCTCACCTCTAATAACGGTACCCAGGCATATGATAGCGTCGTATTTTTTAGAACCGGCCATCTTCTTTGCTGCAAGCGGAACCTCAAACGCCCCGGGCACCCATGCCACTTCAATCTCCTGGTCTTTAACACCATGCCTTAACAAAGTATCGATGCATGACTCCAGCAGTTTTTTAGTTATAAAATCATTAAAACGCGAGACGACGATACCAAAGCATCTGCCTTTGGCGATCAAAGCGCCTTCAAATACCTTTACCATGTCACTGCCTCCTTTTTATTTAAATCAAAAACAGCCAAAACGGTTGTCAATAGACAATACCCGGCGGGCCTAAACCTTTTCCAGTTTGTGCCCAAGTTTTTCTTTTTTTGTCTTAAGATATCTTTCGCACTCCCGGCCAGTCTCAACCTCAATAGGCACCCTTTGAACGATCTCAAGCCCATAACCTTCAAGCCCTATAACCTTCTGCGGATTATTAGTAAGTAGTTTTATCCTGCTCACGCCAAGGTCCGATAGGATCTGCGCGCCTATACCATAATCCCTTAGATCTGCCTCAAAACCCAGGGCGTGGTTTGCCTCAACGGTATCCATGCCCTGGTCCTGCAAGACATAAGCCTTCAGCTTGTTTACAAGGCCTATGCCCCTGCCCTCCTGGCTCATATACAAGAGCACGCCGCACGGTTGTTTGCCTATCATATTCAAGGCGCTATGAAGTTGTCTGCCGCAATCGCACCTCTTTGAACCAAATACATCTCCTGTCAGGCACTGCGAATGGACCCTTACCAAAACATCCATCCCCTGAACAGATTTCAGGTCGCCTTTTACCATTGCCAGGTGATGATAATTATCGATCATGGACTCATAGATATAAAGCTTAAATTCCCCGTAATCAGTCGGCAGCCTTGTTGAAGCAAGACATTTTATCAATTTATCAAATTTGCGCCTATATCCTATGAGGTCTTTGATGG
>JBAZLY010000013.1:0-31071 GCA_041650035.1 Candidatus Omnitrophota bacterium
TATTGCCCATGCGTTGGAGAGGTTGAACGAAAGGATATCGGCCAGGAAGACACGATACAAGGTTAAAGACTTCAGGAACAGGTATTCAACGATGGTCTTAGGCGGCAGGGTGGCCGGAGGCTCAAAGGCGAATATCGTCTGCGACTCATGCAGTTTTATGATAGACCGGAGATTTTTACCCGAGGAAAATCTTGATGATGTTAAAGATGAGATAACAGGCGCTATCAATGTCCTGGCGAAGAAAGATAAAGAGCTTAAGTTTAAAATTACGGTGCTTAGCGAAGAGGACTCCGTTGTCTCTGGAGAGAAGAACGCGCTTTTCAAGGAGTTTAAAAGCTCCGTCAGGCGGGTGCTTCAAAAGCCTGCCAGGTGTGCTGTTATGGCCGGCGCCACGGATATAAGGTTTCTGATAAGGAAGGGGGTGCCCTGTTTAGGCTATTCGGTTGACGGGGCGCATACCGCCCACTGCGATAATGAATTTGTATATATAAAGAGTTTGGTTGACACAGCAAAGATATTTGCTGATATAATATACAATCTGAAATAGTATAGCCATGAAAGAGAAAAAGATGTTTCCTGATAAGAGAGGATACTTTGGCCAATTCGGCGGCCGTTTTGTGCCCGAAACGCTTATGTCGGCCATAGAGGCGCTTGACCTGGAATACGCAAAGGCTAAAAAGGATAAGGGCTTCAAGGGCGAGTTTGATTATTATTTAAGGCAATACGCAGGCAGGCCCACCCCTTTGTATTTCGCTAAAAACCTTAGCAAGGCCTGCGGCGGAGGCAGGATATATTTAAAGAGAGAGGACCTGTGCCATACGGGGTCGCATAAGATAAATAACACAATGGGTCAGGCGCTTTTGGCCAATAGGATGAAAAAAGGCAGGATTATTGCTGAGACAGGCGCGGGACAGCACGGTGTTGCGACTGCGACGGTGGCCGCGCTTTTTAATTTCAAATGCGAAGTATATATGGGGCAGGAGGATATAGAAAGACAGGCCTTGAATGTTATCAGAATGAAGCTCTTAGGTGCCAGGGTCATAGCTGTTTTAAGTGGCAGCAGGACACTTAAAGACGCGACCAATGAGGCGATGCGCGATTGGGTGGCAAGTTCCGAATATACCCATTATATTATCGGTTCTGTGGTAGGCCCTCACCCGTATCCTATGATGGTAAGGGATTTTCAGTCGGTTATCGGAAACGAGGTCAGAGGCCAGCTTAAGCATATAGGGGAAAAGGAGCCTGATTATCTGCTTGCCTGTGTCGGTGGGGGGTCAAATTCCATCGGGTTGTTTTATCCGTTTTTTGATTCAAGGGCTCGGTTTATCGGTGTTGAGGCCGGCGGTTTGGGAATTAATAGCCAAAAGCATGCCGCCACGCTTTCAAGGGGCCGGGTAGGCATATTGCATGGCTCGAAGAGTTATCTATTGCAGGATGAGTTTGGGCAGATCAAGATAGCCCATTCGGTATCAGCAGGCCTTGATTATCCGGGCGTCGGGCCTGAACATTCATTTTATAAGAACAAGGCCCGCGCAAGTTATGTGTCTGTTAACGATAAGCAGGCAATTGAAGGTATGCGGTTTTTGTCCGAGACAGAGGGTATTATCCCCGCGCTTGAGAGCGCGCATGCAATAGCGTATTTGCGTAAATTAAAGATGAAATCAGGCGATGTCTGTGTGGTGTGTCTCTCCGGCAGGGGGGACAAGGATATTGATATAATCAAGGATAAAATAGCATTTTAAGATCAAAAGTTTTGGCCTATTGGTGAGAGGCAAAAAATGAACAGAATAGATGAAAAATTCAAGGCCCTTAAGGTCCCGGCAAGGCCTGCGCTGATCACGTATATATGTGCCGGTGACCCTGATATGGCAACAACACGCCAACTGCTGCCCACCCTTGATGAAGCCGGGGCCGATATAATTGAGATAGGGATGCCGTTTTCAGATCCCCTGGCGGATGGGCCTACGATACAGATGGCGTCTCAAAGGGCATTGAAGAATGGGGCTAATTGCGATATGATCTTTGATGTGGTAATGTCCGCGAGACGTAATACAGATATACCGTTGCTGCTTATGGGTTATTATAACCCCCTTTACCGGTACGGTATATCGAGGTTTATATTAAACGCCAAAGCGGCAGGTATTGACGGTATCATAATACCTGACCTTATACCCGAGGAATCCGGCGAGCTTGTCTGCGCCGCGAGGCGCCATGATTTCTGCACGGTTTTTTTGGCATCGCCGACAAGCAGCAGCGTTAGGCTTAAACTTATTTCTTCCCGGTCGACAGGTTTTATATATTATGTGTCTCTTGCCGGAGTTACCGGTGTCAGGAAAGACCTGCCAAGGCATATGCGCCGTCATGTTGTGGATATCAAGCGGATCAGTAAAAAGCCTGTTTGCGTTGGATTTGGCATCTCCACGCCTCAACAGGTGAGTCAGGTCTGTGCCTTCTCCGACGGCGTAATTGTCGGCAGCGCTATTATAAAGATTATTGAAAAGAATCTTAAAGACAAGGCGCGGCTTATGCGCGATGTAGTGTCTTTTACAAAGAGGCTAAGAAAGGCGTTGGCATAAATGTTACACGCTGTTATTATAGCCGGGGGAGCAGGCAAGAGGCTATGGCCTAAATCAAGACAGCAAAGCCCGAAATTCCTGTTAAAGATTAAGAACACGAAGACCCTGCTTGAATTGGCTGTTGAGAGGGCAAGGGCCGTGATGCCTCTTGACAATATCCTTATATTTACCAATGAGCGTCACGCGGGCCTTATAAAGAAGGTGTTGCCGGCTTTTCCTAAGGATAATATCATCTCCGAGCCTGTTTCAAGGAACACCGCGCCGGCAATATGCCTTGCCGCCCGGATGATATACGGTATGGACGCTGAAAGCGTTATGTATGTCATGCCCGCCGATCAGATAATAGAGGATAAGGCCTCGATAAAGGAGATATTTAAGTTGTGCGCTTTTATATCCCGCGTAAAAGATGCCATTATCACAATAGGTATAAAACCCGCCTCTGCCTCCACGGGTTACGGCTATATAGAGACAGCGGGTTCGTATAAGCGCCTGATATCGAATCCCGGTTATGATGTGTTTAGGGTTAGGAGATTTACCGAAAAGCCGGACGCGAAGACCGCGAAGGCTTTTATAAAGACGAAAAGATATCTGTGGAATAGCGGCATATTTATTGGAAGGTGCCGTGTTTTTTTGGAAGAATTCAAGGCACATTGCCCTGCCGTGGCAGCGGCTGCGGAGAGGATAACGGCACGAGGGGGTATTGCAAACATCAAAAAAGCGGTCAGGCTTCATTATAAGGATTTTCCCGATATATCGATAGATTACGCTATCATGGAAAAAACAGACAATGCTATGGTTGTAAAGGCCGATCCCGGATGGTCGGATATAGGTTCCTGGCCGGCGTTGGGTGATTTTCTTGCGCATGATAGAAATATGAACGCCTTGTCCGCCGCGCATATCGGTATTGATACGGCTGATTCGGTTATTGTCGCGGAGAAGGGCCATCTTATAGCAACCTGCGGGGTAAACGGCCTGGTTATAGCCCACACGCCGGAGGCGACTTTAATCTGTCGGAAGGCCGATCCCGAAAGCGTTAAAAAACTTGTCTCGCTTTTAGAAAAAAAACGTTTAAAGAGGTATTTATAAGTGCCGCGTGTTATAGGTCTGGACCTGGGTGAAAAGAGGATAGGCGTAGCGGCCAGCGATGAGACCATGACCATAAGCTGTGCCGTGGACACCATAAAGGTTGTTAGTATCAACGACTCGGTCAAAAAGGTCTGCGATCTCGCTGAGGCTTATCGCGCGGAGGAGATTATAATAGGCCTGCCGTTTAATATGAACGGCACCCGCGGCCCGCAGGCTGACAAGGCTGAAAAATTCGCCCAAAAGATAAGACGGCGCGCATGCTGTAAGGTATTGACTTTTGACGAAAGACTTACGACGTCACAGGGCGAGGCTATCCTGATATCAGCTGATATGAGCAGGAAAAAGAGAAGGATGAATATAGACAAACTCGCGGCGCAGATCATGCTCCAGGCATACCTGGATTGCAGAAAAAATAATAAAGATTTTTTTAAGTGTATCCCGGGAGGAAAAGGAGACAGTGCATAATCTAACGGTTTTGGATAACGGCTTTAGGGTTATTTCGAGCAGGCTAAGCGATGTCAATTCGATTACGATAGGGATATGGATCAAAACAGGCGGCAGGTATGAAAACCTTGTCAACCAGGGTATATCTCATCTGATGGAACATATGCTCTTTAAGGGGACTAAAAAACGCTCTTGCCAGGCGCTCAAGAGTTCTATTGAATCAAAGGGCGGGGCCTTCAACGCCTTTACATCGGAGGAAAACGTTTGTTATTATATAAAAATATTATCCAACCGGCTGGCGCTCGCGGGTGATGTCTTGGCAGACATGGTGTTGAGCCCGTCTTTAAAAAAACTCGATATTGAAAAAGAAAAAAAGGTTATTTTTGAAGAGATCAGGATGTATCTTGATTTGCCCATGCAATACGTGTATGACCTTTTAGACAGGCTTATCTGGCCGGGCCATCCGCTGGGTCTTCCGCTGGTAGGCACATATGAGACGGTCAGGGATATATCCCGGGCTGATCTTGTCAGGCAAAGAGATACCTTTTATGTTCCAAATAACATGATGGCTGTTTGTTGCGGTAACATTGATCATGATCGTCTTGTAAGATTGATGGAAGGCCTCTTCAGCAGGCAGGCCCGCGGCAGAGGGCCCGGGATTGTGCCGGTTGGCAAGGCCCGCGGCGGGTCGCCTTTGGAATTTATGAGAAAGGACACGGAACAGACCCATATATGTCTTGGCGTTAGAGGTGTTAGCAGTAATGACCCGCGAAGATATGCCCTCTCATTGCTGGGCATAATTCTCGGAGGCAATATGTCAAGCAGGCTGTTTAACGAGATCAGGGAGAAGCGTTCGCTCGCGTATGAGATCGGCGCCTCGATGAAGGCCTATAGCGATACAGGCTCTTTCTTTGTCCATGCCGGTATTGACAATAAGAAACTGCTGGATGCCGTATCGGTAATAATTGATGAGCTTTCAAAGGTACGGAAATACCCCGTAACAAACAGGGAGTTTAGTATGGCAAAAGAGTATTTCAAAAGCAACCTGTTAATGGCCATGGAAAGCTCTATGTCGAACATGATGTTTCTTGGAGAGCAGATTACCGGTATCGGAAAAATACAGACCAAGGAGCAAATACTAAAGGTTGTTGACCGGGTGACCCCTTCAGATATTCAGGATATAGCAAAGAAGATATTTACTAAATCGTCTCTAAGGCTGGCAGTTATTGGGCCGCAGGGCGATGATGAGATCGCCAGGGTGCTGCGGTCTCTACATTGATTATTACCCGTTTGCGCCGTTAAAAAGGTGTTCTATTATGAAGACCAAGTCCTTTTCAAAAAATGGTATCATTGTTGCCCCGTCAATATTAGCGGCTGATTTTGGAAACCTAACAAAAGAGATAGCCCGCGCGCAAAAAGCGGGTGCCGATTGGATCCACATTGATGTGATGGACGGCCATTTCGTTTCCAACCTGACTATTGGTGCGCCGGTTGTAAAGTCCATAAGCGGCAAAACAAGCCTTTTTATCGACAGCCATCTGATGATTAGCAACCCCGGTAAATATGCGGGTGATTTTGCCGCCGCCGGCAGCGGCATGATCACTATCCACGTGGAGGCTGTCCGCGGATTAAGGAGGGTTATCGGCAGGATCAAGGCCTTAGGCGTTGGGGCGGGTGTTTCAATTAAGCCTAAAACTCCGGCATCAGCCGTATTTGATGTCCTGGATATCGCGGATATGGTCCTTGTTATGACGGTTGAACCCGGTTTTGGGGGGCAGAGTTTTATGCCCGGCATGCTCGCCAAGATAGAGAAAATAAGAAGGCGTTTTAAAGGGTATATCCAGGTTGATGGCGGAATCAATGCAGAGACGGCGAGACTGGCCCGGGCTGCGGGTGCCAACGTCCTTGTCGCGGGGACATATTTATTTTCAGCAAGGGACATGAGGTCAGCGGTACAAAGCCTTAGATAATGAATTTTTATAATGTTTAATCATGTTTGATCCAGGTTCGGAGGCCTGTGTTCGTAGTCGATATATAATAATTATACGCTAAAAAATGGATAGTCATTTATGATGAATATTAAATTTGGCACCGATGGTTGGCGGGCTGTTATAGCGAAGGAATTTACATTTGATAATGTGCGTATTGTAGCCCAAGCTATAGCCGATTATGTTAAAGGCAGTTCGGTTTACTCCCGCCGCAAGGGTCTTAAGCGCCTGATTGTTGGTTATGACCGCAGATTCATGTCCGATATATACGCGAGATTGATTGCTGATGTCTTGACGGCAAACCGCGTAAAGGTATATCTTACCCTTGCCCCTACGCCTACCCCGGCCATTTCATTTGCCATAAAGGCACGTCAGCTTGATGCGGGTATAGTAGTGACGGCAAGCCATAACCCTCCTGTTTTTAACGGCATAAAATTCAAGACCCACCAGGCTAATTCCGCTGATGAAAAAGTTACCGGAGCCATTGAATCTTTTCTTGGCAAGACCAAACCCAAATTGCTTGTTACGGGCAGGCAGGCCGCGGGACCTCGGCAGGAGATGATAGACGCGGGCGTTGATTACATTAATTTTCTAAAAGCGTATGTTGATATAAAACGCGTTAAACGGCTTAAATCAAAGGTCCTTGTAGATTATATGTATGGCGCCGGTATTGGATATATCGAGGCTGTTTTGGGAAGGCCTGCCAATGTGCAGGCTGTCAGGTGCCATGACGATCCTCTATTCGGCGGCGTTAATCCTGAACCGATATTGAGAAATATGAGGTATTCGGCATCATATATGAAGGAAAAGAATTTTGATCTTTGCCTCGCCCTGGATGGGGATGCCGACAGGATCGGTGCCTTAGGCCCCGGCGGACGATTTATTACGAGCGGACAGATCATCGCGCTTATATTACTGCACCTTTTCCAAAATAGGAAGCTGACAGGCGCTGTCGTCAAGACCATATCAGGCACTACCTTGATAGAGAAGATATGCGCCAAATATGGGCTTACCATGTTTGAGACGCCGGTCGGTTTTAAATACATCTCCGCCTTAATGCTGAAGGAAAACGTCCTTATTGGAGGCGAGGAATCGGGCGGAATAGGTTTTTGCGGTTATATTCCCGAGCGAGACGGGATATTATCCTCCCTTCTTCTGCTGGAGATGCTTGCTTTCAGGGGCAAGAGGATCGATAAAGTGATAGGCGATATGGAAAAAGAATACGGGGTATTCTGTTATGACCGCATAGATATGAAATATCCTTTTGAAAAGGCCCAACGTCTTACAGTTAGGCTGAAGAAGGAAGCACCAAAAAAGGTGGCGGGCAAAAGGGTGCTGGAGGTCAAGACATATGACGGTATCAAGTTTATCCTTGAGGACTCCAGCTGGCTTTTGTTGAGGTTTTCAGGAACCGAGCCTATTATCAGGATATACGCGGAGGCCGATTCGGATAAAAAGGTGAAGAGGCTACTGTCTGCCGGCATGGATATCACAAAATAGCCGGCTGGATAATATCTCTCGTGTTGCGGCCTTTACCTTTTCTTGAGGATTTAACGCGCCGGGGCGGCAGGCGATGTCAACCGCCGGTCAGACAAATGAAAACTAAATACATAAGGAATTTTTGTATAATAGCCCATGTAGACCACGGAAAGTCGACATTAGCCGACAGGATTCTGCAGTTTACAGGCGCTATTACCGAAAGAGAGTTTAAGGACCAGCTCTTGGACAGCATGGATCTTGAGAGGGAGCATGGCATTACGATCAAGGCCTCTGCCGTGGGCATTAAATATAAGGCCAAAGACTCTAATGAATACCTTTTAAACCTTATTGATACGCCCGGGCATGTTGATTTTACCTATGAGGTTTCAAAGTCAATAAGGGCCTGTGAGGGTGCAATATTGCTTGTTGACGCCGGACAGGGGGTGCAGGCCCAGACTGTTGCCAATCTTTATCTTGCCAAGGAGAGCGGCCTGACCGTTATACCTGTTATTAATAAAATAGACCTTGCCAGTGCCGATGTCGCTAAAGTTAAAAACCAGTTAGGCAACATGCTCAACATTGATGAGGACTCCATTCTGCTTGCCAGCGCCAAGGACAATATCGGCACAGAAGAGATACTTGAAAGGATAATTGGACAGGTCCCGCCCCCGTCGGGGGATCAGTCGAAACCCCTCCAGGCCCTCATATTTGATTCGCAGTATGACCCGTATAAGGGTGTCATCGTTTACATAAAGATAGTAAACGGTGGCATAAGGACAGGTTCAAAAATAAGGCTTATGCAGGCAAACAAGGAATATGAATTGCTGGAATTAGGCGTGTTTAAACCAGGCATGTGCAAGGCGGCATCGCTTGGCTGCGGCATGGTAGGGTACTTCACGGCCAATATAAGAAACCCGAAGCATGTCATGGCCGGTGACACCGTTACCGCCGCGGAAGATCCAGCCTCCAGGCCCCTGCCGGGATACAAGAGGATGAGGCCTATGGTTTATTGCGGCATATATCCTGTTGACACAAACGATTTTGAGGCCTTGCGCGATGCTATCGAGAAATTGCAATTATCAGACAGTTCATTTGATGCCGCTCAAGAAAGCTCAACATCCATGGGCTATGGATTTCGTTGCGGTTTTTTAGGCCTTTTGCATATGCAGATTATACAGGAGAGGCTGGAAAGGGAATACGGCCTGGATCTTGTATTGACGACACCCGGTGTCGTTTACAAAGTAAAAAAGTCCGATGGCAAGACACTAGAGATAGAAAATCCGGCCAAACTGCCGCCCTTAAACGAGGTCGAAGAGATCGCAGAGCCTTTCGTTGAGGCAAAGATGATAATTCCGGCCGAGAGCCTGGGAAATATAATGGAGCTGTCGAGGCAGAGGAGGGGCATATACATAAGCACGGAATACATCAGCACAGAGAGGGTGAATCTGACCTATTTTTTTCCGCTTTCCGAGATAGTGGTTGATTTTCATGATAAGCTGAAATCCCTGACCCAGGGTTACGGTTCGCTCGATTATGAATTTATTGATTACCAGGCTAATGATCTGGTAAAGCTTGATATACTTCTAAACGGGGAGACCTGCGACGCCCTTTCTTCTATTGTCTATAAAGAAAAGGCGCAGGCGAAGGGCAGGGCCACTGCCTTGAAGCTCAAAGAGCTTATACCCAAACAGCTCTTTCAGGTCGCCATACAGGCCGCTATCGGTAATCAGGTGATTGCGCGGGAGACGGTAAGCGCCTTAAAGAAAAATGTGACCGGTAAATGTTACGGCGGTGATATTACCCGGAAAAGAAAGTTGTGGGCAAAGCAAAAGGAAGGCAAGAAGCGTTTGAAACAGTTTGGCAGGGTGGAGGTGCCGCAAGAAGCATTTTTGGCGGTTATGAAGATACAGGCTTGATTATTTATTAGGGGGGTAAGGGATTGAATATCAAAAATTATACAAGGGTTATATGGGCTTCGATTTTTAATAGAGAGAACATTGAGGTTGTTGTTACCGCGGTGGTTCTCGCCCTCATTATCAGGGCATTCGTTGTGCAGGCGTTCAAGATACCGACAGGTTCAATGAGGCCTACGCTTATAGAAGGCGACAGGATACTCGTAAACAAATTTATATATAAATTTACTAAACCCAAGCGTGGCGACATCGTGGTCTTTAAATATCCGGAGGATAAAAAGAAGGATTTTATTAAGAGACTTATCGCAACACAGAACGAGACGGTCCGTATTGTCGATGGCGATATCTATATTGACGATGTTCTTGTGAAATCGCCGCAAAGGATCAAGCAGATCTATTATTACAATAAGCCCGGCGCCCCATACGGAGAAAACTCAACGTCCGTAAAGGTGCCTGAAAATTCATACTTTGTCTTAGGCGATAACAGCGCCTCGTCAAGGGACAGCAGGTATTGGGGTTTTGTGCCCGACAAATACATGGTTGGCAGGGCATTTGTCATATATTGGCCGCTCAACAGGATACGGTTATTGGAATGAAACAAGGGGGCTGTGATGAAAAAGATATTTATGGTTCTGGTATTATGTGTTTTTATATTTCCCTTGGGCCGATGCCTTGCCGCTGATTATAAGCCCACGGTCACTGTTTATGGGTTTGAGGTCAAGGCCTCAAGCGGTTTTTGGCATGACGCTAAATGGGATGTGGGTTCAGGGATGGGCGAGATGCTCATAGACGCCCTTGTCAATACCGGTAAATTCAATGTTGTCGAACGGCTCAACTTAAGCGATATTACAACGGAACAGGACCTTGTGACGAGCGGCATGGTATCAAAACAGACAGGGGCAAAGACGGCAGGTATTAAAGGGGCGGAATATATAATCCGTGGAACGATAACGGAGTTTACATATAAGGAATCAGGCGCGGGCCTGGGGCTTAAAATTAAAGGTTTTAATCTTGGGGGCACTACCTCCGAGGCGCATATAGCAGGTATCATCAGAGTATTTGATTCAACGACAGCAGAGATCTACGGGTCGAGGCGGTTTGAAAAGAAGGTGCCTGCCTCGGGATTAACCATAGGGTATTATCAAAACGGGATAGGCGGGGACCTGGCAGGCTTTAAGCAAACACCATTAGGGAAAGCGGCCCACATGGCAATCGCGGACATGACGGATTTCATATCCGAAAAGGTCCCGTCCGCAGCCGCGACGGAAAGGCATGATCTTCCGCTGGTATGCCCTAAATGCGGGTATGCCAACGCCGACGGGGCAAAGTTTTGCGCGCAATGCGGCCTGCAGTTACAGGATCTGGTGTGCCGGCAATGCGGCAGTAAGCTCGAGCCCGGCAGTAATTTTTGTCCGTCTTGCGGCGCCAAGGTTGAACGTTTAACCGCGTAAAAAAGCTGTCATAATAATGCCAATAGTTATTATTTAATTTCACGCGCCGTGACTTTATCGACGGGCATGGCGATACCTGTTGATAGAAATATCAATTTTTGTTTATGATCATTGCCTCTTGAAAATACCGCCGGAGTTGATTGTATGGGATTAGCCAACAAGATAACAATAATCAGGATACTTTTAGTGCCTTTTCTGCTGGCCGCGTTGTTTTATTACAGGCCCGAATATGATTTTTTGCGTTTTATCGCGTTAGGCATTTTTTTTATGTGTGCCCTGACGGATGCGGTAGACGGTTATGTGGCAAGGAGATTTTATCAGAAGACTGAACTTGGCAGGATCTTGGATCCCTTAGCTGATAAACTTCTCATACTGACCTCTTTTTTATGCCTTTCTGTTTTAAGGGATATCCCCGCGGCGTCACGTATACCGTCATGGCTTACTATGATTGTCTTTAGCAGGGACGTCATCATATTGCTCGGATCGACGATCATCTTTATGATGCTTAAGGACATTAACATAAAGCCTTCCGCGCTGGGTAAGATCACAACCTTTTTTCAGATGTCAACCGTAGTGGCCTCGCTTCTTCAGTTTGGCATAATTAGCGTGTTTTGGTGTGCCACGGCATTTTTTACTGTTATTTCCTGTCTTGATTATGTATGGCTGGGAAGCAAGGTGTTGAATGAGTCACATTGAGATATCAAAGAACCGCCCTAAGGTCGCGGTTATCGGCAGGCCCAATGTCGGCAAAAGCTCTCTTTTTAACAGGATAATTAAAAAAAGAAAGGCTATAGTCCAGTCAGCCGCCGGGGTCACGAGGGATTATCTCTGCGTTGATGTCAAGGTCCGCGGCGCTGAATTTATTTTAATCGACACCGGAGGAATAATACCGGGGCCCGAAAAGGTTATGGAGTCTTTGGTATACGATCAGAGTATCAACGCTATAAACGAGTCGGATGCTGTTATATTTGTCTGTGATGTCAGGACAGGCATTACTTATCCGGATCAGCACATAGCCGATATATTAAAGAAAAAGGGGATAAAGGTATTCCTTGTCGTTAACAAGGCCGATGATAAAATATCGGAGAATGAGTCATATGCCTTTATCAGTCTCGGGTTGGGCCAGCCTTATGTCATTTCAGTTTTGAATAACAAGGGTATAGATAATCTTGTTAGAGATATAGCGTCTTTCGCCTTAGGCCTTGATAAAGACAGCCATGGGTCAAGGCGTGACAGCGGAAGTCCTCTCGGTGCCCTGAATATTGCCCTGGCCGGAAAACCCAATGTGGGTAAATCGTCTTTTATCAACGCGATACTCGAGAGGCAAAGGCTTATTGTCGATGATGTCCCGGGCACTACCAGGGATTCTGTTGATATATCAATAAGACGCGACGGCCGTATACTTACCCTTGTGGATACGGCCGGTCTCAAGCATAAAAGGAAGTTTCGCGAAGTGATTGATGTCTTTAGCCTCTCCCGGACAAGGCAGGCCATAAAGCGCTGTGATATTGCTTTTATCATGATAGATGCTAATGAGGGCTTGAGCAGGGATGATATCGCTATTTTTAATTATGTTATAGACCAAGGCAAGGCATCGATTTTGATTGTGAATAAAATAGACCTGATGAAAGGGTTTGACTCGCAGGGATATAAAAAAGGTCTTGCCTGCAAATTCAGCCCGATCGAGTGGATACCCGTTGTTTTCACGTCATGCAAGGTAAGGAAAAATATCGATAAGGCGCTGGATCTGGCATGGGTCATTCATGAACGCTCTAAAAGGATAATATCGACACCCGAGCTTAATAAATTTTTTGTCCAGACGCAAAGGGTGCATCCACACGTGTCGTATAAGAGCGTGAGGCCCAAGATACTTTACGCGACTCAGACAAGCTGCCTCCCGCAGAGATTCTTATTGTTTTGCGCCAGGGCACCGCTTATAAAAAAAGATTATTTAAGGTTCATTGAGAAAAGGTTAAGGAGCAGTTTTGGGCTGGAAGGGACACCTATAGATCTTCAGCTTCGTTCGAGGGAGCAAAAGGGCAAGGGTGATGATTAACGCGTTTTCGGCGATTTTTTTATCCTATCTTTTAGGCGCGATACCATTTAGTTTTATATTAGGAAGGCTTTTTGCCGGCGTTGATATCAGGCGGCAGGGAAGCGGGAATATTGGTTCCACCAACCTTGTTCGTTGTGCCGGCAGGCCTATTGGTATCGCCGGGCTTGTCCTTGATATATCCAAAGGTATTGTCGTTGTGACTATTATCGCCGATATATTTTACAGTAAAGGCGTATCTTTATCACCACACCTCTTTAAGATGATCCTTGGGTGTTCAGCCGTGGCGGGACATATTTGGACCGTATTCCTGAAATTCAAAGGCGGCAAGGGTGTTGCGACGGCTATAGGGGTTTTGGCCGGCCTGTCGCCGCTTGCGGTTGTCTTCGCCGCCGCGGTCTGGATAATAACGCTATCGGCAAGCAAATATGTTTCATTGAGCTCTATTCTTATGGCAATATGCCTGCCCGTGATCATGTATTTATCGGCCCAACCCGCAGAATATGTCGTTTTAGCACTAATCCTTTGTCTTCTAATTGTATATAAGCACCGTAATAATATCGACAGGTTGGTCAAGGGGACTGAATACAAGTTTGGTCAAAGATCTAAATAATTACAGTCCTTGCCGCGGGGCCCTGAATTAATTCTTTAATTCTGACGTAACTTATTTAAAATTAATCTGTTATGCTAAATATGCGCGGGGGCTTATTGTTGGATGCATCCCTTAAGGCAACCGCAATTGCGGCATGACAACTGTTTTAGTCCGATTGCCTATGATTATAATAAGACGGTTAGGCGGTTTGTTTTTTAAAAAACAAAAAATATGGGAATAAATATGATAATCAAGGGTTTTATGTATGGAAGATGAAAGCCTGGTTTTAAAGATAAAACAGGGAGACAGGCAGGCCTTTGATGAGATATACCAAAAATACAAAAGGCCGATACTGAATTATATATACAGGTTCATAGGCAGTCTTCACTCTGCCGAAGAGCTTACTCAAGAGACCTTTGTCAGGGTTTATATTAATATACATAAATACGAACCGAGGGCAAAATTTACATCATGGGTTTATAGGATAGCCGGTAATTTGGCAAGGAATTTTTTAAGGCATGCCTCGTATGACAAACGGATATCGGTTTTCATAAAAGATGCTGAATCAGGCGAAGGGCGCCACGCCTCGGTGGTGGAAAATATTGCCGATAACAGGGGCAGGCCTGACAGACAGGCGCAATCTAAAGAAGAACAAGACCTGGTGCAAAGAGCTATAGATGAGTTACCCGCCCGCCTTAAGGAGGCGGTCATATTGTGCGATATTGAAGGTTTTTCATACGATGAGGCGGCGGATATTATGGATTGCAGGCCGATGACCGTGGGCTCGCGCCTTTCGCGCGGCCGGCAAAGGCTTGCCAAGTTACTGTGTTATACAGGGGACGAATAATGAAGAAAAATAAATGCCGGATCTCATTTAGGGACATATCATTATATGTCGATAGTGCCCATACCAGCAAAAAAAGAGAGGCCTTGAAGGCTCATTTTGACGGCTGCCCCCGCTGCAAAAAGAGCCTGGAACAGGCCGAGTCTTTGAAGGCCTCCCTTTCTAACATTGCCAAGATGCAGGAATCAACGGGTTTTGATTTTGAATTCAACAGGCTTCTTGATGAAAGAATAGAGTCTCTCAAGAGGCCGTCTTTGGCGGTCAGGGCCCGCTCTAAGATATCATCCTTTATTGATTCCCTTATAATCCCCATGCCATCGGTGGCGCGGGTCGCGGCGTCTTTATCAATGGCAGTGTTTCTCCTGATGGGCTTAAGATATAATTATGTGAAGTCCATGCCGTTTGTTGAATTTAGTGCCGGTGACGTCAGGATATACAGGCAATCCGCGGCGGCGTGGGCATATCCCGGACCTAATTTCCGTCTAAAACAAGGCGATAAGATAGAGTTGAAAGATGGGGCGATGATCAACCTTGTTTCCAGGGGAAGGTATAAGGCAAGAATAAAGGATAATTCACTTATAGTTTTATCAAGGCTTGCCGCCGGGTTTGGCAGGCTTGACACGGATTTCAGCCTTTCCTATGGTAAACTTTTGGTTAATACAACTGATAAGTTCAAAGGATCTGTAATGAAGGTCTTAACCCCTGCCTGTGAGGCCGAGATAATAGGGACAGCCTTTATGGTTGAGGTATCGGAAAATAATACCTGGCTCGGTGTGCTTGAAGGCCGGGTAAAACTTGTCTCAAGGCCGCACCCGTTAAGCCCAGAGAGCCGGAATCCCGCGCAGGTGTATGTCGATTCAGGGCAAAAGGTCTTTGTAAAACAGTATATGCCGTCGCCCGTGCCTGAATTATGCTCAAGGTATCAATGGAAATCTATGCTTGAGCTGTATCAGTTGGTAGAAAAACCCCAGGTTATCCTGTTGATCGGCACAGGTATTCACAGGGTGGATGACCTTCTTAACAACCACGCGCTTATGTATATACCCGATGCTGTAAAACACTCAATACCCGAGCCCCTGCTTCGGTCGATTAATGCCGTTTCCGGCTTGGCAAAATGCCCTGACCGGAGCTTCTTGGCGGACAAAGCGCGTGACCTCATGCGGGAGCTCGAGCGCTATCCCGGTTTTGCCTATAAGGTTGAAATACTCATGTTTATTGCCTCCAATCTGTATAATGCGGGCGAGCATACGTCAGCCCTAAATGTCCTTGGCCGGGTGGCCTCCGAATACCCCGGATCAGAGATGGCAGGGGTCGCGTGGTCAGGCATGGCATCTATTTATCAGCATGACTTAAACGATGTATCCATGGCAAAGAAGATCTATGCCGATCTAATATATAGTTATCCTGACAGCTCCGAAGCTATAAGGGCGGCGGAGATATTATCGTCTCTTGGCTGATATCCGGGCCCGTTATGAGCGCCTATTAATTTGCCCCTGTTATTGCCTTCCATGAATTTTTTCGCCTGTTTGGAACCTCACTTATTCATTGACATATCTTAGCCCAATTATCTTGACTAAAAATATCCTATTTGTTATACTTTAGGCATTATGAAAGACAACCAAAAAAAAAGGATAACAATATTAGGTGACGGCGGGTGGGGGACTACTTTAGCTGTTTTGTTGGCCGGAAAGGGTTTGCGGATATGCCTATGGAGCGCTTTTAAGGACAATGCCGCGCGAATTAACGAGAAAAGGGAGAATACGGTATTTCTGCCTGGGATAGTCCTGCCTAAAAATATAATCGTGACACCTGATCTTGGTATGGCTGTTTCCGGCGCCGATATGATTATCATTGCCATACCTTCACAATTTTTAAGAGGGGCCGTTAAGGGTTTGAAAGGTTTTGACCTGAAAGGCAAAGGCATTGTCAGTGTTGTCAAGGGTATTGAAAACAATACATTCCAGAGGCCTTCAGAGATTATCTGCCATGAGTTAGGCAGACAGCAGATAGGTGTGCTCTCCGGGCCTACTATAGCTATGGAGATTGCCAAAGGCCTGCCTGCGAGTTGTGTCGCTGCTTGTAAAGACCCCGGCCGGGCTCAAATGATACAGTCTCTGTTTATGACTGAAAGGTTCAGGGTTTACACCTCAACAGACACAACTGGTGTTGAAACGGCAGGCGCCTTAAAGAATATAATGGCTATTGCCTCTGGTATTTCAGACGGTTTAGGGCTCGGTTCTAATGCCAAGGCGGCATTATTTACAAGAGGCCTTGTTGAGATGAAGAGATTAGGCCTGGCCATGGGCGCTCAAGAGGCCACCTTTAACGGTTTAAGCGGTATCGGAGACCTGGTAACTACATGCGTAAGCGCTTTTAGCAGAAACCGAAGATTGGGAGAGGATATAGCAAGAGGTAAAACGCTTTCCCAGATACTGCCGGGCATGAATATGGTAGCCGAAGGTGTTGAGACTGCCAGGTCTGTTTATAATTATTCCAAAAAAATTGATATAGAGATGCCCATCACGGAGCAGGTCTATAAGGTCCTTTTTGAGGATAAAGACCCCTATAAAGCGGTTGCCGATCTTATGATGCGTGAAAGCAAGCCAGAATAGTTTCATGGGCGCCGGCGTCATGGCGGCGCGTTTTGTGACATGTTGTTTTTGTTTTATTTTTTTCTCAAGACCGGCTGTTTATGCGTTGACAGCTTGTTGATATCGCGTTTCCATTTTTCTTGACTATATATTTACTATTTGTTATACTTATCGTCAAAATAATGCCGGTTTTCTGCCGCGGGATCCGCTAATGTTTTTAACCGCGTTTTCGCGTTGTTTTTTAAAAATTATACCGCGTGATTATAGTAAGATATTGTGTCGGGACGTAGCGCAGCTTGGCTAGCGCACTTGAATGGGGTTCAAGGGGTCGCCGGTTCAAATCCGGCCGTCCCGACCATTATTTATCATTTTCATTCTTAACCGAGTTTTAAGTCAAGATTTTTTCCGTTTTAGCGGTATCCCGTGATAGTCTATCATGTTTGTCGGACAATATATTAAAGGCCTTGGAGGCGGTATGCGGCACATCAATGTAGGTATAATAGGGTTTGGCACTGTCGGAAGCGGTGTGGTCGAGGCGTTAATAAATAAACGCGGCCATCTTAGCAGGCGCCTTGGATTTGCGGTAAATATTGTAAAGATTTGCGATAGTGACCTTGACAGGAAGCGGCATGTCAATGTCGATAGCTCGCTTCTTACAAAAGATGTAAACGATATATTGGACGATCCTAAGGTTGATATTGTTATCGAATTGATTGGCGGGATACATCCTGCCTATGAGATTATCAGCCGCGCCCTGAAGAATAAAAAACATGTGGTTACGGCGAACAAGGCCCTGCTTGCCCTGAAGAAGGAATCCCTTTTTAGGCTTGCCAGAGATAATAGTGTTCAGCTAAGATTTGAGGCAAGCGTAGCTGGAGGAGTGCCGATAATAAAGGCGTTAAGGGAAGGCCTAATCTCCAATAGGGTCAATTCCGTATACGGTATTATAAATGGGACATGCAACTATATCTTAAGCGGCATGACAAACTTTGGTATCGGTTTTGATGAGGCATTGGCGAATGCCCAGCAGAAGGGCTATGCTGAAAAATCCCCTGCCATGGATATAAACGGCCTTGACTCGGCCCATAAGCTTGCCATCCTCGCGTCATTAGGCTTTGGCCTCAATGTCAGGCTTTCGGATATGCTTATTGAAGGTATATCCGCTATAACGGATGCCGACATCAAATACGCGGCGGAATGGGGTTATGTAATAAAGCTTTTAGGTATCGCCAAGAGGACTGCCGCCGGGCTTGAGGTAAGGGTCCATCCCGCTCTTGTGCCTAATAAACACCCTTTGGCGTCAGTTAATAAGAATTTCAATGCCATATTTATCAACACGGACATGCTTGGGGATTCACTCTTTTACGGTAAAGGCGCGGGCTCTGTCCCTACCGCCAGCGCTGTTATCAGTGATATAGCGGATATCTCAAAGGATATTGTTGGCGCTTCATCTTGCTGGACCCCCGGTATCGTGTATGACAGCTATGCCGGATCTATCAAAAAGAAAGACGATTTTTCATCCGGTTATTATGTGCGTTTTTCCGCTATAGATAAACCGGGTGTGCTGGCCAGGATATCCAGGATATTGTCTGAATACAAGATAAGCATAGCCTTTGTAAGCCAGGAGGCCCGGCGTCAGGAGAGGATAGTCCCGATTGTCATGATGACCCATATAGCCAAAGAAAGGGATTTTACCAAGGCGCTTGCCGAGATTGACAGGCTGGCCTTTATAAAAAAGAAGTCGGTTGTTATACGGGTTGAGGAATCGCTAAATGAAAAATAAAGGTATTATAGAGAATTACCGTCAGTATCTTCCCGTAACTGATAAGACGCCTGTCATAACACTGCTTGAGGGGCAGACGCCGCTTATATATTCGCGCCATTTAAGTGAATTGCTTGGGGGCAAGTATGAGGTGTTCTTGAAATATGAAGGCTTAAACCCAACGGGCTCGTTCAAGGACAGGGGTATGACTATGGCTGTCTCCAAGGCGCTTGAGCAGGGCTCAAAGGCCGTTATGTGTGCCTCGACAGGCAACACCTCGGCCTCTGCCGCAGCCTATTCCGCCAAGGCAGGCATGAAATGCGCAGTCATTATACCTAAGGGGGCTATAGCGCTGGGTAAATTGGCGCAGGCCCTTATCCACAATGCCCATGTCGTGGCAATAGACGGTAATTTCGATGACGCCCTGGATATCGTTAAACAGATAACCGACAAATACCCGATAACCCTTGTAAATTCGCTTAATCCGTTCAGGATAGAGGGCCAGAAATCAGCATCATTTGAGATCTGCGATGTCCTGTCAGGCGCGCCTGATTACCATTTTATACCGGTGGGTAACGCCGGTAACATCACCGCTTATTGGAAAGGCTATAAGGAGTATAGGCAGGCAGGCAAGATAAATGGACTGCCGAGGATGTGTGGTTTTCAGGCCGAAGGCGCCGCGCCTATTGTTCGTGGCAGGTCTGTTAAAGACCCGGAAACCATAGCGACGGCTATAAGGATAGGTAATCCTGCCAGCTGGAAACAGGCAGAGGCGGCCCGCGATGAATCTGGCGGTGTTATTGATATGGTGACGGATGACGAGATATTGTACGCCTATAAGTTTCTGGCGGGAAAGGAAGGCGTGTTTGCCGAGCCCGCGTCAGCGGCATCCGTGGCGGGATTAATGAAGATGCGAAAAAAAGGGTTTTTCTCAGATACCCGCCACAATGAATCGGGAGGCGGTAAGATTCGCGTGGTTTGCGTATTGACAGGTCATGGTCTCAAGGACCCCGACAGGGCTATAAAGTCTGTTCATGAGCCTTCGGTTGTCCCTGCCAGGGTAGAGGCGGTATTAGCTGATATCGGTTTATAAATCAGGACATATTTAAAAGAGGTGAGCAGTCTATGAAATATATAATGCTTGTTGGAGACGGTATGGCTGATAGGCCTATTAAGGAGTTGGATAATCTTACCCCGCTTGCGGCCGCGCGGACGCCTAATATGGATTATATCGCCAAAAACGGCATGGTTGGCAATGCCATTACAGTCCCCGAGGGCCTGCAGGCGGCAAGCGACGTGGCAAATACCGCCTTATTAGGCTATGATCCGGCGCAATATTACTGCGGGAGAGGGCCTCTTGAGGCTGCAAACATGGGTATCGAGATAAAGGACAATGAGGTAGCCTTTAGATGTAATACAGTGACTATCTCCGATGATAAGATGGCGGATTATTCGGCCGGCCATATCACGACAAAGGAATCCCGCAGGATAATACCGGTGTTGGGAAAGGAGCTGCGTTCGAGGGCCGTTAAATTATATCCAGGCATCAGCTACAGGCATCTGGCGATAATAGATTGTGTTGAGGCAGGATTTGAAAAAGAGGCCCTCGTTAAGACGATATGCACCCCGCCCCACGATATACTGGATAGGCCTATATCGCGTTATCTGCCACGCGGTCAGGCAGGGGTTTTTTTAACGGATATAATGGTTCGGTCAAAGAATATCCTTGAAAAACATGATATAAATAAGGTTCGCATAGATCTTAAGGAAAATCCCGCGAATATGATATGGCTTTGGGGTCAGGGCGTAAAACCTGTTATGCCTCTTTTTAAGGATAAATTCGGGGTATCAGGCTCTATTATATCCGCGGTTGACCTTATTAATGGCCTCGGTAAAATTATAGGTCTAAGGCCTATAGATGTTCCGGGCGCTACAGGTTATTATGATACGGATTATTCTGCCAAGGCAAGGTACGCCCTCAGATCTCTTGAAAGCAGGGATTTTGTCTTTGTGCATGTGGAGGCGCCGGATGAGGCGGGCCATAACGGCGATCTGAAACAGAAAATATCCGCGATAGAAAACTTCGATAAATTTGTAGTAGGCGATATCCTGAATGCCTTCAGACAATCCGGGGATTTCAGGATAATAGTCTTACCTGACCATGCTACCCCGTTGTCCCTGCGCACGCATACCCGGGAACCTATACCATTTGCCATATGCGGCAAGGGCATAGAAAAGGATGATATCGAAACCTATAGCGAGCAGTCCGTCAGGTGTTCGCGGCTATTTATAAAAGACGGATTCAGGATAATGGAGCTTTTGCTTAACAAATGAATTCCCTCGTAATCGTGTCAGTCACGGGTTTATTGTTCTGGGCAGGGTATTTTTTTTTCGCGCGAAAAATTACTGCCGTATTCGCGCCTGACAAAGATAGGCAGACCCCGGCGAAGGCAAGATATGACGGCATCGATTACGTGCCGGCAAAACACTGGACAATACTTTTTGGGCACCACTTTTC
The DNA here is from genome assembly GCA_041650035.1 of Candidatus Omnitrophota bacterium. GTDB lineage: Bacteria > Omnitrophota > Gorgyraeia > JABMRG01 > JABMRG01 > JAQUQI01. The sequence continues at coordinate 21,298 of JBAZLY010000013.1, forward strand.
ATCGATTGCCGGCGCCGCGCCTATTATCGGGCCTGTCCTCGCCGTTTCTATATGGGGTTGGGCGCCCGCGTTATTATGGGTTGTCCTTGGCAGTATCTTTGCCGGAGGCGTACATGATTATTGCAGTTTAATGATATCCGTAAGGCACGGCGGCCGTTCTGTCGCAGACATATCCGGAGATACGATATCGCGAAGTGCGAAACTGATTTTTCTCTCATTTGCCTGGATCACGCTTATACTTGTTATATCAGTTTTTACTCATCTTTGCGCCAAGACCTTGGTATTATCCCCGGAGATAGTCCTGCCGTCAATAGGGCTTGTACCGTTGTCTATGCTCATGGGTTTTTTGCTGTATTCAAAGAGGTTTTTTAACAGATATAATCAGGCAGGCGTTACCCTCCTGGGCCTGGCGGCCCTGGCGGCGCTTATGGTGTTGGGCTTTAAGATGCCGTTATCACTGGGCCTTAGTGAGCCTGTTCATGCCTGGAGCGTTATACTCCTAATATACGCGTATTTTGCCAGCATCATGCCTGTTCAGATACTGTTACAGCCGCGCGATTATCTGTCGGCATTTTTACTATTGGCCGGTTTATTCTTCGGATATATAGGTCTGATCACCCGGGCCCCTAATATAGCGTTTCCGGCGTTTACGGGTTTTAAGGCCTGTACTACAAATATGCTTTGGCCGGTCCTTTTCGTGACGGTTGCCTGCGGCGCTATAAGCGGTTTTCATTCCCTTGTGGCAAGCGGCACCACCTCAAAACAGCTTGATAATGAGGTCAACGCGAAGAAGATAGGCTATGGCGGCATGATAGCGGAAGGTGTCCTGGCAGTCCTGGCGCTTTTGATCGTTGCCACTGTTTATAGCAGGTCCGCGGATCTTTCCAGTGTCGTAAACGGACCTGGCGGGCCTGTTCACGCCTTTGGCGTGGCTTACGGCAGGATGACTGAAAGATTTTTAGGCTCTTACGGATCGGCATTCGCGGTATTAATATTGAATGCCTTTATATTTACCACCCTTGATACGGCAACCAGGATCGCGAGATATCTGACGCAGGAGCTGTTTCATCTTGATAATCGTTACCTGGCAACACTGCTTGTCGTGGCATTAAGCGGCTGGCTCGGCATAAGCGGCGAGTGGAACAGCATATGGCCTGTATTCGGAGCGGCCAATCAGCTTATAGCCGCTTTTACGCTTATAGCGGTGACAAGTTACCTGCTTTATTTAAAAAAGCCTGTTGTATATACGATGGCCCCCGCGGTGTTTATGCTGATAACATCGGCGGTCGCGCTGTTTTTAAAGATAATAGAGTATTTTAAAAGCGGTAATATCTTACTGGCGTTTATCGCTTTGATCCTGCTGTCTTTGGCCTTTGTCGTTTTTTACGAGGCGGCGGCAGTCTGGGCAGGAAATTACAGGAGAAGGCATAATGTCATTGCGTAGGATTATTGTCCAAAAATACGGCGGAAGCAGTGTGGCCGATACCGCTAAGATCATAGAGGTAGCCAAAAGGGTGGCCAGGGGAAAAAAAGACGGTAATAAGATGGTGGTGGTTGTATCAGCACTCGGCGACACAACGGATGACCTGATCAAGCTTGCCTACGAGATAACCGATTCGCCGTCGGAAAGAGAGATGGACATGCTCATATCGACGGGTGAACAGATATCGGTGGCCTTGCTTGCCATGGCCCTGCATAAGCTAAAGATAGAAGCCATATCTTTTACGGGCGCGCAGGTCGGCATTATTACCGACACATCCCACACCAGGGCCCGGATACTGGACATTAACTCAAGGCGCATAGAAGATGAGCTTGACAAGGGAAAGGTGGTCATAGTCGCCGGATTCCAGGGGGTCACTGTGTCACATGATATTACTACATTGGGCCGTGGCGGCTCAAACCTTACTGCCGTGGTGCTGGCCAAGGCTCTTGGGGCTGATATATGTGAGATGTGCACGGATGTCGAGGGCGTATATACCGCTGATCCCCGCATAGTCCCTGATGCCAGAAAACTTTCAAGGATAAGCTACGAAGAGATGCTTGAGTTGGCGTCGGCAGGCGCGCAGGTTTTACAGCCGCGTTCTATAGAGGTGGCTAAAAAGTTCAATGTCAAGATACGCGTAAGGTCGAGTTTTTCAGATGAGGAGGGTACCATTATTTCCGAGGAGGTCAAGACAATGGAGGATATAGTCGTAAGCGGTGTTACCGTCAACAAGGATGAAGCGAAGGTTACGATATGCGATGTCCCTGATAAGCCCGGCATTGCCGCGAGGATCTTTAAAAGGATAGCGGAAGCGAATATCAATATTGATATGATCATTCAAAATATAAGCAGGACAGGCTACACCGACATATCTTTTACAGTCCCCGAAAAAGAGCTTAATAAGACGTTGAAAATAGCCAGGGATACCGCCAAGAGGATTGGCGCCGGGGATGTGCAGTATAATGATAATGTAGCCAAGCTCTCTGTGGTCGGCATAGGCATGCGCAGCCATTCGGGTATCGCGTCAAGGATGTTTGCCGCCCTTGCCAGGAACAAGATAAATATTGAGATGATCTCAACAAGCGAGATCAAGATTTCCTGCGTGATAAACAAGGCCTCCGCGGCGAAATCTGTCCGCGCGGTGCATAAAGAATTCGGGCTGGGTAAGCCCGTTTAAACCCTCCGGGTATCGCGGGGCGCGCCGTTTTTAAAGGATGCCGCTGGCCGCAGGCAATCGTGCTTTATAAAAAGACATGGAGCAAGCATGGGAAATGTTATCCTATATGACACTACATTAAGAGACGGGACACAGGCAGAGGGGATATCGTTGTCAGTAAAGGATAAGCTTAATATTGCCCGCAGGCTTGATGCGTTTGGAATAGATTATATTGAAGGGGGCTGGCCCGGGTCAAACCCGAAAGACATGGAGTTTTTCTTAAAGGCCAGATATCTTGAACTTAAGAATGCCAGGATAACCGCCTTTGGCTCAACCCGCAGGGCTAATACGGCCGCTGCAAAGGATAATAATATCAAGGCCCTTTTAAGATCGGGTTGCGCTGTATACGGTATTTGGCAAAAGCTGGGATCTGCATGTCAAAGACGTGATCAGGGTATCACTTGACGAAAATATCAAGATGATAAGCGATACGGTGGGGTATCTAAAATCTAAGGGCAGGGCCGTCTTTTTTGACGCCGAGCATTTTTTCGATGGTTATAAGGCGAATGCCGAATACGCGCTTAAAACACTGCTTTGCGCGCAAAACGCCGGGGCCGACGCGATAATCCTCTGTGATACCAATGGCGGCATGCTTACCTGCGAACTCTCGGGTATTGTCTCTATGGTCCGGCCCCTTATTAAGCCGTCTCTCGGAATACACTGCCATAATGACAGTGAGACGGCCGTTGCTAATTCCGTTGCAGCTGTCGTAGCCGGCTGTGACCATGTCCAGGGCACGGTGAACGGATACGGCGAGCGCTGCGGAAACGCCAACCTGTGTTCCGTAATCCCGTCTTTAAAGGCCAAGCTCGGCATGGATTGCCTTAATGGCGGAAACCTCAATGAATTGACAGAGGTATCCCGTTATGTGGCAGAGGTATGCAATATGAAGCACATGGACAATCAGCCTTTTACCGGCCAGAGCGCATTTGCTCACAAGGCCGGGGTGCATGTCAATGCTGTTTTAAAAAAGCCGCAGGCATATGAACATATACAGCCCGAGATAATCGGTAATAAGAGAAGGATACTCATCTCCGAGCTTTCGGGCAAAAGCACATTGTCCCTCAAGGCGGAGTCATTCAATATAGGCCTTAAAAAAGACAGCCCCAAGATAAAGCGTTTTATGAACTTATTGCAGGATCTGGAGCATCAGGGCTATCACTTCGAGGCCGCCGAAGGCTCGTTTGAATTACTGCTGAAAAGGCAGATAAAAAAATATAAAGAGTTCTTTGAGCTTAAAAATTTTAGGGTCATAAATGAAAAGCATGAAGATGGAGGTTCATACTGCGAGGCACGGATAAAGATAATGGTAAATGGCAAGGCCAAGTATACGGCATGTGAAGGGGACGGGCCTATCAATGCCCTTGACGGCGCCTTAAGAAAATCCCTGGTAGGTTTTTATCCGGAGCTTGCCGATATGCAGCTGTCTGATTTTAAGGTCCGCGTCCTCGACGAAAAGCAGGGCACTGCCGCTAAGGTTCGGGTGCTTATCCAATCGCAGGACAAAGAAAAATCCTGGTGGACTATCGGGGTATCGGAGAACATCATAGAAGCGGGCTGGCAGGCATTAGTTGACAGCGTTGAATATAAATTGTTGAACGGCTGATTGTATAGCAGTAAATGGAGTTTGATAGAGGATGCAGATGAAGGAAATACCAAAGACATATAACCCTAATGAGATGGAGAATGATATCTACAGGTCTTGGGAGGATGAGGGTCTTTTTCACGCCCGCCTCGACAGGAATAAAGCACCTTATACCATAATGATACCGCCTCCGAATATCACGGGTATACTGCATATGGGCCATGCCCTTAACAATACGATACAGGATATACTTATTCGGTATAATAGGATGAGGGGCCGCGAAGCGCTTTGGATGCCGGGCACAGATCATGCCGGTATCGCGACACAGAATGTTGTTGAGCGTAAACTAAGCAAGCAGGGCATAAGCAGGCATCAGCTTGGCAGGGAAGGTTTTATGCGCGAGGTATGGAAGTGGCGCGATGAATATGGCGATACTATAATCAGGCAGTTGAGGCGCCTGGGCGCTTCATGCGACTGGCCGAGACAGCGTTTTACCATGGATGAGGGACTTTCCGATGCTGTACAGGAGGTCTTTATCAGGCTTTATGAAAAAGGCCTTATATATAGAGGTAACTATATCATCAACTGGTGCCCAAGATGTCAGACGGCGCTTTCTGACGAAGAGGTTGAACATGAAGAGATTGAAGGCAAGCTCTATTATATTAAATATCGGGTTCAACCTGATAACCCTGCCCGCGAGACCTCAATACCCGGCTATCTGATAGTCGCGACCACAAGGCCCGAGACAATGCTTGGTGATACCGCTCTGGCAATAAACCCCAATGATAAAAGGTATAAGTCTCTGGCAGGACGCTCGGCCATTGTTCCAATCGCCGGCCGCCGCATACCTATCATAGAGGATGATATGGTCGATCCCGTTTTTGGAACAGGTGTAGTAAAGATCACCCCGGCCCATGACCCGAATGATTTCAATGCCGGTAAAAGGCACAATCTCCGTGAGATAAATATAATGGGTCCTGACGGCGTGCTGAATGATAATGCTGGAATCTATAAGGGCATGGATAGGTTTAAGGCAAGGCAGGAATTGGCCGGGCGGCTTGAGAGAGAAGGCCAGCTTGAAAAGGTTACGGCGCATAGGCATGCCGTAGGCCATTGTTATAGGTGCCATACGATAGTTGAACCATATCTCTCAAAACAATGGTTTGTAAAGATGAAGCCCCTGGCAGGGCCTGCCATTGAGGCCGTTGAAAACGGCAGTATCAGGTTTCATCCCCCCAGGTGGAAAAAGGTCTATCTGGATTGGATGTATAATATCAGAGATTGGTGCATAAGCCGCCAGATTTGGTGGGGCCACAGGTTGCCGGTATATTATTGCAAGGAATGCGCCCTTGACGATTCATCGTCTAAGGGTATAATTGTCTCAAGGTCAATGCCCGATAAGTGCCCGCATTGCGGAGGAAAGAATATTATCCAGGATGAGGATGTGCTGGATACATGGTTTTCTTCGTGGCTCTGGCCTTTTTCCACGTTTGGCTGGCCGTTTAACGCGTGTATAAATGAAGGCAAGGTATCGTCGCGGGACATAGACAGGCAGAGGCAGGAGTTTGCCTATTTTTACCCGACATCATGCCTTGTTACGGCACAGGAGATTATTTTTTTCTGGGTAGCCAGGATGATAATGGCAGGCCTTGAGTTCTGCAAAAATATACCTTTTCAAGATGTATATATCCACGGGACGGTGCGCGATGATACCGGCACCAAGATGTCTAAGTCCTTAGGTAACACCATAGACCCTATTGAGATAATTGAGCGCTATGGTGCCGATGCCCTGCGCTTCAGCATCATATCCATTACCGCCGCGGGCCAGGATGTATTTCTTAACAAGGAACGTTTTGAAGCAGGCAGGGCCTTCGCGAATAAGCTCTGGAATGCCTCGCGTTTCATCCTTATGAATTTCAAGCCGCAGGCGGAATGTTGTCTGGAAGATTATTTTAAAGCTGACGGTTTCTCGCTTGCTGATAAATGGATATGGGCCTCCTTCCAGAGGGCCGTTAAGGCCGTTGAGAAGGCCATGGAGGATTACAGGTTCAATGACGCCGCCAATATCATCTATGATTTTGTTTGGCATAAATATTGCGACTGGTATGTCGAGACTGCTAAAACAAATATAGACCAGCCCGGGACTCAAGTTGTCTTGTTTAATATACTGATAAACTGCCTTAAGATCCTTCATCCTTTCATGCCCTTCGTCACGGAGGCGGTATGGCGGCAGATGGGCATGGAGAGGCCTTTAATGATATCCGAATGGCCGCGTGTCTGCGGCAAGACGGTAGATGATGAAGCCATTGACAGGATGGATAAATTTATCAATATCATAGCCGCTGTCAGGAATATAAGGGCGCAGATGAATATCCCATTTAAGCGGCCTGTTGATATCATTATCTCAACACTGGACAAGGCCATGCTTTTATCGCCTGATGAGCTGTCGGTTTATGCCCGCAAGCTTGCCAACGCCGGGCGTGTAGAGGTGTCAATGCTAAAGTCCGGTCAGGGCTCCGGGGCATCAGCCGTCCTTGATTTTTGCGATGTTTTTGTCCCCCTTGAAGGCATTGTCGATATAGGTAAGGAAAAGTCAAGGCTTGAAAAAGATCTTAGCGAGGCCGAAATATTTCTTAAGGCGATAAACAAAAAACTTGAGAATAAATCCTTTATTGACAAGGCGCCTGACAGCGTTGTCCATGATGAAAGACGGAAGGCGCTTGTCCAGACGGATAAGATCGCCCGCATAAAAGAGAACATCAAAAACCTTCGGTAAATATGACTGACCTTATCAGGATAAATAAACTATTGGCACAGCGCGGGATTGCCTCGCGGCGCAAGGTGGACGAGCTTATTGCCGAGGGGCGTGTCTGCGTGAACGGCACAAGGCTCTCCGGACCCGGGGCCATGATCGATACCGGTAAGGATACCGTATCCGTTGATGGTGTAAAGATTGACATAAATCTGCCGCCCGAAGGCCGCACCTATCTTGTGCTGAATAAGCCGGCAGGATATATAACCACTGTAAGGGATACTCACAGAAGGCGCACGGTAATGGAGCTTATCCCCGGGGTAAAAGGGGTGTTTCCTGTCGGCAGGCTTGATAAGGATACCACAGGACTGCTTATCATGACCAATGACGGCCGGCTTTGTCACAGGCTTATGCACCCGAGTTTTGAGATGGAAAGGCTTTATGAGGTCACTGTTGCCGGCGCTGTGAAGCGTTCAGATATATCGAGGATAGAAGGCGGTGTTGATATAGGAGATGGAAAGGCGTCGGCCCTAAAGGTGATAGATATTGTCAATGACAAGTCCCGGACTGTTGTTCATGTCGGCCTTCATGAAGGCAGGAAGCGGCAGGTGAGAAAGACATTTGAGGCGCTTGGTTATAAGATCAAGGAATTGACAAGGACGGGATATGCCGGTTTAAGACTTGACGTGAAGACAGGCTCCTTCAGGTATCTTTCAAAGCAGGAGGTACTTTTGCTCAAAGAAGGTGTTGGGATAAAATGATAATAGAGCCCTATATAAAAAGACTGGTTCAGACAGCCCTGGCGGAGGATATTGGAAGCGGGGATGTCACCACGGCCTCCATCCTGCATAAATCCAGGAAAGGGGAGTTCATGGTAAACGCCGGACAGGACGCGGTTGTCTGCGGTATGCGCATCGTGGAGCTTGTATTTGATTTAGTGGATGACTCGATTCGATTTAAGCCCTTAGTAAGCGACGGTGACAGGGTCTCAAACGGCAAGGCAGTGGCCTACATAGAGGGTTTTTGCAATAGTGTGCTTTCAGCAGAAAGGACGGCGCTTAATTTTTTATGCTGGCTTTCAGGTGTGGCGACCTTGACATACAGGTTTGTCGAGGCCGTAAAAGGCACGCGGGCCCGGATTATGGATACAAGGAAGACCCTGCCGACATTAAGACATCTTCAGAGATATGCCGTTAAGGTTGGCGGCGGTGTAAATCACAGGATGGGCCTGTACGATCAGATCTTGATAAAGGATAACCATATATCCCTAACCCTTAATTGCCCGGGCGCTTTTAAAGATGTAAAAGACGCCGTAAGAGGGCTTATAAAGAATGCCAGGCTTAACGCGCCAAAAGGCAAAAAAATCGAGGTAGAGATTGATTTTATCGATCTGCTTGGACCTGCCCTGGAATCCCAGCCAGATATTATAATGCTTGATAATATGGGCATAGATGACATAAGAAAGGCGGTTGCCCTAAGGGACGCTTATAGGATAAAGGTAGGCGATATCGGTTTTAAGGCCCTTCTCGAGGTATCGGGCAATGTGAACATTAATAATGTCAGGGATATTGCCCTATGCGGTGTTGATAGGATATCAATAGGCGCCCTGACTCATTCAGCCGCTTCCTGCGACTTTTCCCTTGAAGTCAGATAAATAATACCCAATAGGCCCCTGAAAGGGTTATGATATGGAGTTTAGGCTTGTAAGTGATTTCAAGCCTTGCGGCGATCAACCGAAGGCTATTGACGAGCTTGTTGAAGGCGTATTATCAGGAAAACGTTATCAGAGCCTTCTTGGCGTAACAGGAAGCGGTAAGACCTTTACTATCGCCAATGCGATTGTCAGGGTCAAAAGGCCCGTACTCGTCATATCCCACAACAAGACCCTCGCGGCCCAGCTTTACGGAGAATTCAAGCAATTTTTCCCTCATAACGCCGTGGAATACTTTGTTAGTTATTATGATTACTATCAACCCGAGGCATATATACCGCAGACAGACACTTATATTGAAAAAGACGCATCTATTAATGATGAGCTTGACAGGTTGAGGCTTTCGGCTACGGCGGCACTGTCTTCAAGGGATGACGTTATTATCGTATCAAGTGTATCATGTATTTATAATCTCGGCTCGCCTGATGATTATAAAGATATGCTGCTACGCCTTAAGGTAGGCCAGGATATGCCGTTAGACCTGATACTAAGCGCCTTAGTCGATATTCATTACGCGAGAAACGATATCGATTTTTCCAGAGGGACGTTCCAGGTCAGGGGAGATACTATTGAGATATTTCCGGCATATGACAAGCTTGCCGTAAGAGTGGAGTTTTTTGCCGATACTATTGAGGCGATAAGCCTGATAGAGCCTCTTACAAAAAACCTTAGCGTTAAGCTTGACAAGATAACGATATATCCGGGTAAACACTTTGTAACGACCAAAAAGAGGATAGAGGCCGCGCTTATAAGCATAAGGGATGAGCTCAATGCTCGCCTGAAGGAGCTTAATAGCCAAAACAAGGCACTTGAGGCCCAAAGGCTGGAGTCAAGGACCAATTACGATATGGAGATGCTCAAGGAGATAGGCTACTGCCATGGTGTCGAAAATTATTCACGCCATCTCTCGGCAAGGCCTGCAGGTTCGCGGCCATATACGCTTATTGATTATTTCAGGGGTGATTTTTTGACGGTTATTGATGAGTCTCATGTAAGTATACCGCAGATAAGAGGCATGTATGAGGGT
>JBAZLY010000014.1:0-26253 GCA_041650035.1 Candidatus Omnitrophota bacterium
AAAATCCGACGAAAAGGAGGATTTTATGCGAATCGAAGGACCTATCTGTGTACATGTCAAAGACTTACGTCAAATTTTTACCCTCACGCCATTGCGAGAAGTGCCGAAGGCGCGACGAAGCAATCCCTAAAGCTGAAATCTCCCAATAAACCTTACTTGCCTATCTCTTTATCCCTGAATCGCGGTTTAGTATCTCAAGTTTAGTGCCGCGTTTATTTGAAACTATTTTTAAATTGGCCTATAAAAAAATTTAAAAATATGCTTGACAACGATAGAATATTAATGTATATTAATATTGAAAATCATTATCAATAAGGAGTGATGTGAAAATGCCTATGCGTGATGGCACAGGGCCGCCTTGGTGGCACGGACGATTTAGTGGATGCGGTTATAGAATGACCGTGCCTAGGCAAGCGATATTAGATATCCTTAGTAAGACATCAGAACATTTGAGCGCTGAAGATGTGTATAGGGCTGTTCATAAAAGTTATACTAATGTCGGTCTTACTACGGTTTATCGTACTTTAGAATTGTTAGTTCATATGGGTCTTGTTTTTAAGTTTGATTTTGGCGATGGAAGAGCGCGATATGAGTTATCAGAAGGTCCGAAAGGCGCTCGACATCACCATCATCTGATATGCACAGGATGCGGCAGAGTTGTTGATTATACGGATTTTATAGATGAAGAGGTGGAATTGCTTAACCAAACGGAAAAAGGCCTTAGTAAAAAGTATAATTTTAAGATTACAAATCACTTAATCCAGTTTTACGGTTTATGTGATGGTTGCACAAAGAAGTAGATTATATTTTTTTTGTTTAAAATGAAAATGATTATCAATAGCAATAAAGGGTGGTGATAGCTATGCCAGGATTTGACGGTACCGGTCCTATGGGGAAAGGGATGTTTACAGGAAGAGGTATGGGTATTGCATATCTTATGTAGATAGTAAAAATAGGAAAGAGAAGGAGGTGTTTGATATGCCAAGAGGAGATGGAACAGGACCAATGGGGTTAGGCCCTATGACAGGAAGGGCAACAGGTTATTGCGCCGGTTATAATACGCCAGGTTACATAAATCCAATCCCGGGCAGGGGTTATTTTGGCTGGGGTAGAGGATCTTATGGTTGTGGCGGCGGCAGGAGCTGGCGAAGGGCCTCAATGGGTATACCTGCTTTTAGCGGAGCGTATCCTTACGCGCCCGAATTGGCGCCTAAGCAGGAAGCGGATATCTTAAAAAATGAAGCCGATATCTTAAAAAAACAACTTAAAGATATCCAAGGCCGCATTGAGACTTTAGAAAAAGTCCAGGCAGAGAAGAGCGAGTAACCGTTATGAGGTGAAGGGATAGATTTTAATTTTCCATCCCTCGTTTAAAACTGCTTAAAAAGGAGTAATTATGCGTGTAGCCATATCTACAGATGGGGACTTTGTGTCCGCTCATTTTGGCAGATGCCCTGTTTTCACTCTTGTTGATATTGAAAACAACAAGATAGTCAAAAGGACAGAAGCCGCGAATCCGGGGCATGAGCCAGGAGCTATTCCTCAATTTTTGCACCAGAAAGGCGTAAATTGCATAATTGCCGGCGGCATGGGGATGCGGGCAATAGGTTTTTTTGAGGAATATAATATAAAGACAATAGTTGGAGTAAGCGGGAAAATAGATGATGTAATTGCGGACATAGAAAAAGGCACTATAGAAGGTGGTGAGAGCCTTTGTAAGCCAGGCGCAGGCAAAGGTTATGGTTTAGACAAAAAGGTGTGCGACCATCCCGGCGAAAAGGACTGCTAAGATTAAAAAAGAAAAGAGGAAATTATGAATAATGAAACAAATCCCGTTATTGGTGAAAAAATTTGCGTTACCTCGGAAGGAAATAATTTGGAGTCAAAGGTTGACCCGCGTTTTGGCAGATGTCAATATTTTATTATTGTGGATACCGGCACTATGAAGTTTGAAGCGATAAACAATCCTAATATTGATTCAATGGGCGGGGCCGGGATTCAATCAGGCCAATTTATCGCGGAAAAACAGATAAAAGCTGTGCTTACAGGTAATATCGGACCTAACGCGTTTCAAACTTTACAAGCGGCTGGCGTGGGTGTTATTACCGGTATTTCAGGCACGGTTAAAGAAGCGGTAGATAAGTATAAAAAAGGCAAGCTAAAATCTACGCAAGGCCCAAGTGTAAATTCAAAATTTGGTATACCGCCAAGCAGGCAGGGAGAGTGAAAAAATAGCACTTGTTATTAATAAAACTAAACGTAACAGTTTCGGGGCACGTGTCAATATTTGCCATGCGGATGTTGTAAGAATTGAACAGAAGAAAGCCGTTGAAAATTATGAGTGCGCGGAATGCGCATAAACGAATGGCCAGACAAAGCGATATCGTTTTTAACAATGGGAGGTATAAAATGCCGGGTGGAGATAGAACGGGACCTTTAGGCCAGGGGCCGGGGACAGGCAGAGGCATGGGTAGAGGAGCCGGTCGAGGAAGAATAGGCGGTAACCGCCCGGGAGCAGGGCCCGGCGGGGACTGTGTTTGCCCCAGCTGCGGTCAGAGAGTGACCCATCAACAAGGAATACCTTGTTATTCCGTAAATTGTCCAAAGTGCGGAACAAGATTGGCAAGGCTGTAAAAGTTGATTTTGAAAAAAGAAGTTTTAGAAAATCATAAGCGCTATTTAGAACGAAAAAAACTATACCAAAGCCACGGATTTAATATAGATAAAGAGCGAAAATTTGTGCTTAATAAGGCTAAGCCCTTGTTCGGCAATATCCTGGAGGTTGGTACAGGCAAGGGCCATTTTGCGCTGATTCTTGCCCAAAAAGGGTATCGGTTTACAAGCGTTGATGTTTCCGAAGAAGAGCAGAATATCGCGAAATTAAACTTGAAATATTTTGGATTGGAAAATTTAGTTAATTTTAGCATAGAAAATGCCGAACATTTAAGTTTTAAAGACGAAAGTTTCGATGTCATCTTCTCAATAAATACAATTCATCATCTTGTAAATCCGTTTAAGGTGATAGACGAATGCGCAAGGATTATATCTTTTGAAGGAAAGATTATTTTAAGTGATTTTACTAAAGAGGGATTTAAAGTCATTGATGGGATCCATGCGGCAAGTGGCAGGAAACATGAAAAAGCAGGCATTACTTTAGGTGATATTAAAGATTACCTTAGGGTTAAAGGATTTATGGTGAGTAGATATGAAAGAAAATTTCAGGAAATATTAACAGCGCATAAATTGGCGATATAAAATTATGATTATTTCAGTAGCAAGCGGAAAAGGCGGAACAGGCAAGACAACAATCGCGGTGAACCTGGCATTATCCATAAACGGGGGAGTTCAGTTTTTGGATTGTGACGCGGAAGAGCCCAACGCGCATATTTTTTTAAAACCCGTAATAAGGAAAACCGAAAAGGTATTTATCTCTGTCCCGGAGATAGATAAAAAAAAATGTACTTATTGCGGCAAATGCCGTGAAGTTTGCGCCTACAATGCTATAGCTGTTGTGAAAGGGGCTGAAGGCAAAAAAGGCAGTATATTGGTTTTCTCAAATCTTTGTCATGGCTGCGGAAGCTGTTCCTATTTTTGCCCTGAAGGCGCGATAAAAGAGGTGAATAAGGAAATCGGAGAAATCGAAATAGGCGCATCCGGAGCTATGCAATTTATACACGGGAAATTGAATATAGGTGAAGCGATGGCCCCGCCGGTTATACGGCAGATAAAAAAACATATTAATCCAATGTGTACAGTTGTTATTGATGCTCCACCGGGCACGTCATGCCCCGTAGTTGAGACTATAAAGAAAAGCGATTTTTGTCTGCTTGTTACAGAGCCGACGCCGTTTGGATTGAACGATTTAACATTGGCTGTGGAGGTCTTAAGAAAGCTCAAAGTGCCTTTTGGGGTTGTAATTAATCGGTCGGATTTGGGGAATAATAAAACAGATGAATATTGTGAAAAGGAGAACATCCCTATTTTTATGCGTATACCCTTTAAAAAGGAGATAGCGGTTGCTTATTCAAAAGGTGAGCTTATTGTAAAAACGTTTCCCGAATACGGAAAAGATTTTAAGCGGCTTTTTAATAAAATAAAGGCAAAAACTTAGTTACAATTTGTCAAAACAAAAAATCTGCTGTTATCGCTTTGTTTAGGAATAAAACCAAACAAGCGTATAAAATGGTAAAGAGTTTGATAAAATAGGGTGCGAGGTTTATCCGGTTGGTCCGCGCCTTAGTGATGCGGACGGAGTAAGGTGCTGTAAAATCGCAAGCAGTATCCCTTTTAATGCGGATATTGTTTATGCGGTTACCGCGCTTCGGTTACAGGGACAACAGTAAAAGAATGCAGGGAGAAATTCATTAAAAGAGTGTGGTTTCAATCTGGGGTTGAAAATGAAGCCGTGATAAAATTTTGCCGTGGTAATAATATTGACGTAATCCACGAACCCTGCGTAGTTGCGGGATCTTCATAACAAGAAAGATTTTTTATGGACAAGAGAATAGATATTGTAATTGTCGGGGCCGGACCTGCCGGCATAGTTACTGCCACTACGGCTCGAACATATTATCCTAAGAAGAGCATTACAATTATAAAAAGTATCGCGCAGGGGTGTATACCCTGCGGGATACCCTATATGTTTTCAAGTCTTAAAAACCCGGATGATAATAAATTAAGTACTGACGCTTTGCAAAAAATAGGTATTGATGTGGTTGTTGATAGAGCTCTTTCTATAAACAGCTCAAAAAGAATATTAAAAACAGAGAAAAGGGGGAACTATTTTTATGAAAAATTGGTTTTAGCTGTCGGGTCGGACCCGATAATTCCTCCGATTAATGGGATTGACAAAGAAGGGGTTTACCCCATATTCAAAGATATGGTGTATTTGCATAAAGTGGTACAGGAGATCAAAAAAAAGAAGAAGATCATTGTGATAGGAGGGGGATTTATAGGAGTGGAGTTTGCGGATGAAATAGCATCTTTAAAAGGGAAAGAGGTGACATTAGTTGAAATGCTTCCCGACCTTTTAGCTAATTCTTTTGATAAAGAGTTTTCTGTCCTCGCAGAAAAGAGGTTAAGAGACAGAGGGGTCAATGTTATAAAAGGTATCAAGGTTGAAGAGCTGATAGGAAAAGTCCAGGTTGAAGAAGTGCGTCTTTCGAATGGAGATATTTTGCCGGTAGATGGGGTGATCTTAGGGATAGGGGCTAAACCTAATATACAGCTGGCAGCGGGAGTTGGATTAGATATAGGTAAATGTAGAGGTATTTTGGTAGATGAGTATATGAGAACCTCGCATGAAAGCATATTTGCTGTGGGCGACTGTTCTTGCAAGAGGGATTTTTTCACCAGAAAGGCCACTTCTGTTATGCTTGCTTCAACCGCTACCGCAGAAGCTAGAGTTGCCGGAGCCAATTTGTATATGATAAAAGTTATTAGAGAAAACAAAGGTACCATAGCTGTCTATTCTACTTATGTAAACGGATTGGTTTTAAGTTCGGCTGGTCTCACGGAAACAAGCGCTAAAAAAGAAGGCTTTGAGATAGCGGTTGGCATAGCTGAGGGGGTTGACAAGCACCCGGGGACCCTTCCGGGCGTGAACAAAAGTAAAATAAAGCTGGTTTTTTCAAAATATTCGGGAATTATTTTAGGGGGACAGGTGAGTTGCGGTATGGCATGCGCGCAACTTATAAATCTTATAGGAGTAGCTATACAAAAGAGGATGTTAGCCACAGAGCTTGAGACACTTCAAATGGCCACGCATCCGTATCTTACAAGTTCTCCGACACGGTATCCTATTGTATTAGCGGCTCAAAACGCGTCGCATAAAATATAAAAGAGGTCGCAGTGAAACAGATCCTTATAATAAGCGGAAAAGGCGGAACAGGCAAAACCGTGATTACAGGAGCGTTCGCGGCGCTTGCAGAGAATAAGGTTATGGCTGATTGTGATGTGGACGCGGCCGATTTGCATCTTTTGTTAGAGCCGTCTATAAAAGAAAGGCACGGGTTTAGGAGCGGGAATACTGCCGTTATAGATAAAGAGAAATGTGTTAAATGCGGCAAGTGCGTTGAGGTTTGCCGTTTCGATGCCATTAGTGAATATTTTATCATAGATGGGATCTCCTGCGAAGGATGCGCTTTCTGCGGCTTTGCTTGTCCAGTAGGCGCTATCAAGATGGAGGAGAATATTTCTGGCGAATGGTTCATATCCGATACGCGTTTTGGTCCTATGGTCCACGCCAAACTTGGCATAGCCGAAGAAAATTCCGGTAAACTTGTAAGCCTTGTGAGAAAACAGGCAAAAGAATTGGCGGATAAAAAAAATGCTGATTGGGTTCTTGTTGATGGTGCGCCCGGGATAGGTTGCCCTGTCATAGCGTCCCTTTCCGGCATAGATTGCGCTGTGGTTGTTACTGAACCGACTCTTTCAGGCCTTCACGACGCCGACAGGGTTATGCGGGTGGCTAAACATTTTGGAATTTTAGCAAAATTAATTGTGAATAAATACGATCTTAATATTGATATGACAAAAAAGATCGCGCAGTATTGCAACGATAATAATGTAGATTTAATCGGGAGAATATCTTTTGACAAAGGTGTTGTGGAGGCGATGGTTTTAGGCAAGACTATCATAGAGTACAAGTCAGGACAGGCCCGGAGAGAGATTGAAAGTGCCTGGCAGGTATTGCAAAATAAACTCAAATAATCTAGTGCGGGAAGGAGAAAAAATGAATAAAGTGCATCAAAGATTTTCCGATAAATTCAGCAGTCACTGGGTTAAGGTAAAATTTTATCAGGAGAAGCCGAAGGATGATGCCAAAAGGTTAAGAGATGTTAGGTTCTGTGAGGCGACAAGAAAGGCGGTCTTAGGCCCTATTTTATTGGACAAAGAGGGTATTATCTGTCCCGGGGCGCAGCATGTTTTTGGCTGGAGGTCACTTTTAAAAAATAAGTCCTTACAAGATTGTTGCGACAAGCGGGATATTCAGGAGAATACTTTAAAATCGATGATTTCCAGGGTACCTTTTTTCAAAAAACCTTTTAAATATATAGGCTTAAACACAGATGGCGTTCCGGATCTTGTTATATCGTATATCCCGCCTCGAGAGGTTATGAGTTTGACAAAGATATATAATAATAAAGTAAACAAAAATCTGGACGTTTCGTTGCGCACTATAATGGCTGTTTGCGGCGGTGTAGCAGTAAAGGCATATTTAGAAGAAAAGATGTGTCTTTCCTTTGGATGTGATGATTCGCGAAAATTTGCAGATATGAGAATGGAAAATTTGGCGGTCGGTATACCAAAGAAACTGTTTAAAATATTCCTGGATTAGAGGGCTGTTTTATCAAATTATAAATATAAGATAAAACCATGAAGACATATTTGGATTGTATACCTTGTTTTTTTAGACAGATGATCGAGGGCGCGCGGATTATAGGCGCAAATCCTGAAACGCAAAAGAAGATTGTAGATGGGTTTGCCAAAAAAATTCCTAAGATATCGCTTGAATCCAGCCCCCCTGCTATAGCCCGTTTCGGATACGCTCTTTTAAGAAAGGCAAGTTCTAATGGAGATCCTTATAAATACATAAAACAAAAAAGCAATCGCATTGCATTGAGACTTTACCCTGGGTTAAAAAATAAAGTTAGTAATTCAAAAGACAGGCTTTTAGCGGCGATAGAATTAGCTATTACCGGCAATATTATAGATTTTGGCGTAAAGAATAGTTTAGATGTGGAAGCGGAACTTAAAAAGATACTCGCATATAAGAATAAAAATACTAATAAAAAAACTATATTTCATTATTCGGAGTTCAGGCGGGTTTTGAAAGGCGCAAAAAATATTTTATACCTGGCTGATAATGCCGGGGAGGTAGTGTTTGACCGAATTTTGACTGAAGAAATAAAAAAAGAGTATCCCAATATGAGTATTATTTACGCGGTCAAAGCGGGGCCGGTGATAAATGATGCGTTAATTGAAGATGCCGGAGTTTGCGGAATTGATAAGACCGTTCGGGTGATCTCAAATGGAACGAACGTGCCGGGGACGATACTTGGTCTGTGTTCAAAAGAATTCAAAAAAATTTATAACAACTCGGACATGATAATCAGTAAAGGCCAGGGAAATTTTGAAACTTTATCTCATGAGAAAAGGCCTATCTTTTTTTTGTTGATGGTAAAATGCCGGGTTGTGGCCAAAGAGACAAAATGTAAAATAGGTGATACCGTATTGTTTTATAATATTAAGAAAATAAAGAACAGATAATGAGGATAAAAGTTATTTTTGATAAAAAGGCTTTAAATAAAAATCTACATACCGGGTGGGGTGTTTCATTTTTGGTTGATAACAAAATATTATTTGATACAGGTGAAAACGGAAAGTGGTTATTTAAAAATATGCGCGCGTTAGGAGTCGATATAAAAAACATTGAAGCGGTAGTCATTTCTCACGACCATTGGGATCATACGGGAGGCCTGTGGGATATCTTAAAGAAAAGAAGAGGACTTAAGGTTTATTCCTGCCCAGGTTTTGGCAAAGAATTTAAGGATAAAGTACAAAAAAAACAGACAGAATTGATCGAAGCTGATAACTTCACAGAGATATCTCGAGATATTTTTATTACAGGAGAAATAGCGGGCGCTTATAATGGCAAGTATATGCCAGAACAAGCGATAGTGTTGAAGACAAAAACTGGGCTGACTATAATCACCGGGTGTGCTCATCCAGGGGTCTTAAAGGTGATAGATAAGGTAAAAGCAAAATTTCATAATAAAATAATTTATTTTGTTTTAGGCGGATTTCACCTTATGAAATCGGATAAACGAGACATAGAGATAATAGCTGAAAATTTTAAAAAAATAGGCATAATAAAAACCGGACCTACGCACTGTTCCGGAGAAATAGCGGAAGGTATTTTTAAAAAATACTATAAAGACAATTTTGTGGCGATTAAAGCGGGCCAGGAAATAGAGGTTTGAAAAAACGATATGGTATTTTAACCATTACTGATTAATAGTCAAAAGGAGGCAAAATATGGAGAATAAGATTTTTGGGTATGAGTTGATTCTTGATTTATACGGTTGCGATTTAGGAGTTATGGAATCAAAGAAGAAGCTCGCCGAGTATGTGAACAGGCTTTGCCCGCTTATAAAAATGGAAAAATACGGCAAGACCCTGCTCAAATATTTTGGGACTAAAAAACCTCATACCAAGGGTTATTCGCTTTTGCAGTTTATCGAGACCAGTTCTATCACAGGCCACTTTAGCGAGCATTGGCGTATCGCGTATATCAATATTTTTTCCTGCAAGTCATTTAATCCGGCAACAGCTAAAAAGTTTACAAAGGATTTTTTTAAAGCGACAAAAGTGAAAGGCAGATTTATTAAACGGTAAAACAGGAGGCGCAAAAGTGGAAATAGAGCTAAATGACGCTAATTTTAAAAAAGAGGTACTGGATGAAGATTTGCCGGTTATGGTGGATTTTTGGGCTACATGGTGCGGACCATGTCTTAGGCTTGCACCGGTGATTGAAGAGATTGCTAAGAGCCATAAGGGCAAGTTAAAGGTATGTAAATTAAACGTGACTGATGCCTCCGAAACAGCTTCTAAATATGGAGTTATGAGCATACCAACACTGGTATTTTTTAAGGATGGCAAGGTGATCGATGAGATTGTGGGTGTTGTCCCCAAACCGGAGATTGAAAACAAAATTAGCAAATATGTATGATTAATGAGAAAAGGCTGTGTTATGGATTTCAATCAGATAGATCAGGCAAGAAAAGTATTAGGGTTAGGAGAAGAGGCGGGCATGGGAGAGATCAAAGAGGTTTTCAGAAACCTGTCTCTTAAATATCACCCCGATAGGTGTAAAGATAAAGATAAAAAGCGGTGTGTTGAGGTATTTAAAAAAATCGCTAACGCGAAAGATATTATTACCGCTTACTGCGCTAATTACAGATATTCTTTCATGGAAAAAGATGTCAATAGGAATATCATCCCAAAAGAGCAGTATGAATACCTTAAGAGGTTTTATGGCGGTTGGATTTGGAATTTGGATCTATGACGTATTTGATAAAATACATTTAAGTCCCAGTGGACATAAGGGTTGATGTATGAATAATATCTTTGATTTGCATAGCAAACAATACGACGCTTGGTATAGCAGGCATGAGTTTGCTTTTTTATCAGAAATAGAGGCAATAAAAAAGGTTCTGCCGCCTGCTGGAAATGGTCTTGAAATAGGGGTCGGCACAGGCAGATTTGCCTCTTCTTTGGGTATTGCAACAGGCGTGGACCCTTCAAATGAAATGCTTAGGATTGCTAAAAAAAGGGGCGTAAATACTCACCTAGGTTTTGGCGAGACGCTCCCATTCCCAAATAAGGTTTTTGATTACGTAGCAGTTATTATCACTTTATGTTTTGTAGAAAATCCCAAAGAAGTTGTTGAAGAAATACACAGGGTGTTAAAGAAAAATGGCAAAATAATAATCGGTATCGTAGATAGAGAAAGTTTTTTAGGTAAGTTTTACCAGCATAAAGAAAGTATGTTTTATAAGAAGGCAAGATTTTTTAGTGTTACAGAAGTAACGGAACTGCTTAAAGAATCTGATTTTTCCCCCTTTTCCTGCTATCAGACGATATCTATCCTCCCTAATGATATGAAATCCGTTGAAAAGTCCAAAAAAGGTTTTGGCAAAGGCGGTTTTGTAGTTATAGCAGCAAAAAAACGTGCCTTGATAAAAAACGGCAGCAGTAAGAAGATCGGAAAAATAAGTTCGAAAAATGGAAATTAATAAAATATAAAAATTGTTAAGAATAGGAAAGAGTGGTATACTGTCTCTTTATGCGTATTTGCAAGATGCATAGATTGAGAGTATGTCCGCTTTCCCGTGATAGAAGAGCGTTATTTCTTATTTCTTAAAATAGTTTGGTCATTTCCAGATTAAAAATACCTTATAAAACGGATATGCCTATCAGTGGGCGAGGTCTATCTCCAGCTGTTTGGCGGGATCAGGTCAATTCCTTGATATTTCTTGCTATTTAGCTCGTGTGTTATATAATAAATATGGTCAAAGCGCAATGGTTGTGTCAGCCTTGAGCGGTATGGGTTTTACATAACAGGGTCTGGAGACCGGTTTATTGAAGCAGGGAGAGCGTGCTGTTTGAATTTTCGCGTATAATGACTATTTTGCCACTTCCGCAGAGCGTCCTTGTGTATAAAAACAGCTTAAAATCTAATACCCATTAACATTACATGAAGTATCAAAGCATATCAAGGCTTCTTGTTCTTATAACCATTATTGTTGTGGGCGGGTTTTTCGCGCGATGGATACATATCCATAATGAGGCCCGGTTTTTCAGGGTGTTTGTCCAGCGCTTGACGGCAGATTCGAGGGTTGCTGAAGTAACGGTCACTGATGTTAAGACCGTCCGCGGTTCAGACAAGTCCTACACTACTATACGGTTTGTGGAATACGCTACGGATCTAAGCCCCCTTGAGCCAAAATATTTCACATTCTCAAATAATATAATACAATTTCAGTCGCTTGTGGTAAGGTTTGATGATTCATATATAAAGAAGGCAGACCCGCTTAAGGGTAAGAGTATATATCTTTTTATGAAGGTTTTTACCCTCGCAGAGGGCTATGCCGAGGTATTTGATATTACCAGGGTAAACGAGGTTCCTTCCGGTTACGAGATCAAAGGGTGCGTCCGGTATTTTCAGGAAAAGATCTGGAAGAGATTTTGGGAATATGCTCTTGACCCCGGCAGATCGAAGGCCATGGGCATCAAAAACGCTCAAATTGAAGCCCCTGGCACAAAATTTGTCCCCGGCCTGATTTACACAATAAAAATAGAACATGACGGCGGTCTGCGTATTGACGCAGATAGGTCGGCAACGCATGGAACCGGTTGATCAACGCGCCGTATAATCGGCGTTAAGGAGAAAAAATGCGCGGCAGGGTGTATTTATATATCTTGGCAGGTTTTGTCACTTTGTGTTTATGCGGAGCTGTTTTTTACCGCACAAACGGGCTTTCCGCTCAAAAAAAGGCTTTTATAGAAGAAAAACAAGTCATAGGTGCCGTGGATAGTTATAATCTTTTTGTGGAGAATATACAGTTTCTTTTGAGAGGGGCAAGTTTTGAGCCTGGGTCTGAAAACGGTATATTGGATACCAAGACGCGCAAAGCGATAAAGAGATTTCAGTCTAAGCATGGGCTTTGGCAGAGCGGTATTGTGGATTTAGACACGTGGCACGCTTTAGAGTTAGAGCAGGAAAAGCTGCGGAGCCATGTTGTCACAGATATTGTAACGCCGCCTTTGGATGCCGGACTGGAAAACGAAAAGAATGAGCCTGCTTTTACCGTTACCGTAGATATGGAGGCTGAAAACAATAAGCTGGCGATATCCGGTAACAGGAACAAGCGCATACAGATTGCCTTAAGAAAGGCAGGTTTCTACCAGGGGGACATTGACGGCAAGATCGGGCCGAAAAGCAAGGCGGCGGCCAGGATGTTCCAGAGCGCCAAGGGTTTAAAGGCCGACGGTATTATAGGCGATAAAACTATGGCGGAATTAGAGAAGTACCTAAATTGACAGGCTGCCGGTTTATTATCCGGCGCGCTATAAACTGTAAAGGTGGATTTTTATGGTGAGTTTTTTTATTATTATCGGGTTGGCCATTGGCATATCATTTGTTTGTTCGGTAGTTGAGGCCTGCCTGCTTAGCCTGTCGCTGGCTGATATTGCCAGGATATCCGAAAAAAAACCTTTAGCGGCAAAGATATGGAAGAGTTTTAAGGAAAAGGTCCAAGGGCCTATAGCTGTTATACTCATCATTAATACCCTGTCCCACACTATAGGGGCATCTTTGTTCGGCGCCAAATTCAGCCAGCTCTTTGGGGTCAAATGGGTCATGTTGTATTCGCTTTTATTTTCATTTGCTATGATACAATGGTCGGAGATCCTCCCTAAAACATTAGGAGTTAGATACAACAAGAGGATAGCTGTAATGACCGCCCTGCCTTTAAAATACCTGATATATATATTTACCCCATTTGTCCGAGCGGTGCATTGTCTGAACCGCCCGTTTGAATCTCCGTCAGACAAGGCTACACAGATGAGCGCAACAGATGATATTTCAGTGCTTGCCAGATTTGCCGCTTTTAACAACATGATAAGCAGGGATCAGGAAAGGATATTATCGCAGACATTAAGATTATCGGGGATGAAGGTAAAAGATGTTGTTATAGCCAAGGAGGAGATAAAATACCTCTCAACCGATATGACATTGACGCAGGCCCTGATTGAGGCCCACGTGCATCATCATACGCGCTTACCTCTTATTAACGGCAATGATATTAATAGCGTTATAGGGTATATAAACTTTAAGGATATTGTCAGCGCCTTGCAGTTTAACTCAAAAGACCCGTCTGTAAAAAACATTGTCAGGCCTATCATGGATATCGGAGACGATGAGCCGATATCGGTTTTGCTTAACAGGCTGATTAGGGGTTATCAGCATATAGCGATTGTTAAAAACCGCAAACAGGAGGTGGCAGGCCTTGTTACCCTGGAAGATGTTATGGAGCTGATAATGGGCGATATGCAGGATGAATACGATGTCCTGCCCGCGTATTTTTATCAAATAGCAGACAAAAGGTTCTTAGCAGGCGGCGGTTTAAAATTGCGGGCGCTTAAGGAAAAAACGGGCATAGATGTCCCGGGTGCCGATATTACGGTTAACGATTGGCTTATCGAGTTGTTTGGCAGGATACCCAAAGTCGAAGACAGATTAGACTATAAAGACAGCACATTCATCACAAGGAAGGTCTGCAGGTCAACTATACATGAGATTATTGTTGAAACAGGCGTAAAACAGGTGTAATGGACTGCCTGCCGTCTCATTTCAAAAAACTTCCCCGTTGCCTTATTATCAGGATAGAACGCGCCTGACCCTTGCCAATTCAATAAATACTGTTTCATCACGTGTTTTATTTGCCGTAAACGCGCGCGGCGTTGCCCGCCCCGGGCAGACTTGACCTTTGCCGTTTAAATGTTATAATGACGGTATAGTGTCATACAAGATCATATCTTAAAGGATAAGCTCAAAAAACAATGATGTCTGTTAATACTGTTTTAATGTGGGTTGCGGCATTGATATTTGTGAGCGTTGTCTCGAGCAAACTCTCGGACAGGTTTGCCATTCCTGTATTATTACTGTTTCTGGGGATAGGGATGCTTGCCGGTTCGGAAGGGATAGGAGGGGTTGATTTTAATAATGCCAGGATAGCTGAATCTACCGGCCTTGTCGCCCTGGTTTTTATAATATTTGCCGGAGGCTTTAATACCAGATGGAAGGATATTAAACCCATAATCAAACCTGGTGCCGCGCTGTCAACAGCCGGTGTTTTGATCACCGCTCTTCTTACCGGATTGTTTGTCATGCGCATCTTAAGGTTTTCTTTTTTTGAGGCCATGCTTATCGGGTCTATTGTCTCTTCGACCGATGCCGCCGCCGTATTCAATATCCTTAGGTCAAAACGCATGAGCCTTAAAGAGCCCTTAAGGCCTTTACTTGAATTTGAATCAGGCAGTAATGACCCTATGGCCATTTTTCTAACAGCGTGTTTTATTAGTCTCCTGACCGTTAAAAATACGAATGCCGCTCTGTTTATCCCGATATTTGTGTTAAACATGGGTGGTGGGGTTTTAAGCGGCGTATTTATATCAAAATTTATTATTTATCTTATAAAGCGTTTAAGGCTCGGGTATGAAGGCCTTTATCCGGTTGTCCTGATATCCCTGGTTCTTCTTACGTATGCCGTCACGGTATCTTTAAAAGGCAGCGGTTTTCTCGCGGTATATATACTCGGCTTAATGTTGGCCAGGGCGGAGTTTCCGAACAAGAAGATGATGATGAGATTTCATGATGGCCTGGCATGGCTTATGCAGATTATCATGTTTGTTATGCTGGGCCTGCTTGTTTGTCCATCTCATATTGTTCCTCTGATCGGTTCGGGGCTGTTAGTTACAGTGCTGTTAATGGTTGTCGCGCGGCCTATTAGCGTATTGTTATGCCTATGGCCTTTTAAAATAAGCTTAAGGAAAAAGATCATGGTGGCATGGGTTGGGTTGAGAGGGTCTGTGCCGATTATCCTGGCCACGATGCCGTTTGTTTCCGGGGTAAACCGGGCCGACACCATTTTTAATATAGTATTTTTCGTAGTCTTTGCCTCTGTACTTATACAGGGGGCATCCATACCTTTCGTGTCAAGGGTCTTGAAGATGTATGAGCCTGCTCGCGAGAAGATAAATTATCCCATAGAGTTTGAAAGGACGGATTCAATAGATGCCGATCTTTCTGACGTAATCGTTCCCTATGCCTCTGGAGCTATTGGGAAAAAGATAGGAGAACTCAATCTGCCGGATGACCTGCTGGTCATGCTTATATCGCGTGGCGGAAAATTCATTATACCAAAAGGTTCTACGATGCTTGAAGGAGGAGACATCATCCTGGCGCTCGCGAATAAGCATAATTTGGCTTTATTGAATGATACGCTGTCCTGATATTGAAAACATCCGTTAAGAAAATCGCCTTTTTGCCTAATAAGGTCTATCAACACGGGCCATTGGGGTTTTTGCCGCGTCTTATTACCGGTCGGGCAAACTGCCGCTAAAACCTTTTCATGAAGTAATTTCTAATCTACAAGATAGAAATATCGGGAATAAATATTCGGTTACCGCGTCTAATCCGTGAGAGACAATATGAAAAAAGATATCCTTTATATAGATTGTTTTTTGGCAGGCGACATTACGGGGTTTGAACGGCTTGTGCAAAAATATCAGGATAGCGCTTTAAATATAGTCCATTCGCTTATCGGCAGAGACGGCGAGAGTGAGGATATCGCGCAGGAGGCTTTTTTGAGGGTATACCGCAATCTAAAGGGTTTTAACAGGAATAGCAGTTTTTCAACATGGTTTTACCGTATAGTCGTTAATCTGACCTATGATTTTTTAAGGAAAAGACGAAATATTGTCCTGGATGAGAATGCCGTTAAAGAGAGCGTATCCGCCCAGGCCGATCCTAGACAGGAGATGTCCTTAAAGGAGAAAAGACAAGTAGTCCAAAAGGCGTTAGAGGGTGTTCCGGCCAAATTCAGGGTCGCGCTAGTGCTTAAGGATATAGAGGGTTTAAGCTACAAGGATATATCCAGGATATTGCGATGCAGCATCGGAACGGTGGAATCCAAAATATATAGGGCAAGACAATGCCTTAGAGGGGTATTGAATAGATTGGGGGGTATAGTCATATGAAAGGATGCGCGCGCGTAAAAAGGTTGTTATCTAGATATATTGATAAAGAGGCGAACCCCGCTGAGATCGTTTTTGTGGATAAGCATATAGGTGTATGCCCTTATTGCCGCCAGGAATTGGAAAGGCTTTTATCCGTAAAAGGTCTCGTTTTCAATACGCGGAAAGAGGCTTTACCATCAGGTTATATGTTTAACCTCTTGCGTGAAGAATTGCAGGATGCGCAAACTTGCCGGCAGGGGTTCTTGATATCAGGTATAGCATGCCTTTCCCGCAGGCTCATCCCTGTTCCGGCGGCCGCTATTCTATTTTCAGCCGTTTTATTATTATTGTCATTGTTCCGGCCTCAAGCGGAGAATTATTTATTGTATGAAAATATCCTGAAAGGTGTTCCCGTAACAACCGAGGCAGTCTTAGGTCTGCTATTGGATGTCAGGGATTAAAATAAGGAGGTTAGTATGAACAAAGATATTATTTCTGTCGCGGTATTCGGAGCATTATGCGTTATAGCAGGTGTATTGATAGGGGCTGGTATAGCCGCCAAGCCTGACCTTGTCTGCCGTGCCCCTATAAGGTTTGAATCTACTCAAAAGGCCAAACAGGCCATGTGGCAGTATCCTCATGGGATGCGATTGGCCTCAAAAAGGGGTGAGGATGGTCTATTCATGATGTTAGTGACAAGGCTTGAGCTTAGTCGTGATCAGCAGTCCCAGGTTACGACTATATTAGAAAGGACACGGCAGGAGATAAGCGCGATAGGGCAGGACACGCACGCGGCTATTAAAGCGGTAAAAGACAGATCAGACAAGGAAATAATGGATATCCTTAACCCTCAACAGCGCGCCGAGTTTAGCAGGCTCTTGAAGGAGTTTGGCAAAAGGCGGCGGCGCCCGGTTTGTCCGGGCGCGGATAATGCCCCGGCCGCGTGACCCGGCATGAATGTCGTATAATGAAAAGGGGCCAGTTATAAATGCAGAATGTTTCTTTTTAACGTTGTTATCAGGAGACAAAGAAATGAAAAAAAACGCAATAAAAGTTGCCGCAGTTACCGCCCTTATAGGCTCCATTGTGTTTGCAGGTTCATCGCAGGCCTTAGCGGAAAGAGGAGGTGCCCGGCCGCGGCCCATTCATTATCAGCATTTTTATCACGGCAGGGTTGCAACATTGTCCGGACTTATTGCCGGCGCTGTAATTTACGCGGGTAGCTGGTATTATTTTTATCGCGGCTACTTTTATGAAAAACTACCCTACGGATATGTTATTGTTCCGGCCCCGGCTGGTGCAGTGATTACGGCATTGCCCGCAGGTCACAGGGCTGTTGTTGTTAATAAAACCAAATATTATTATTATAATCGCACATATTATACTCGCGTGAAACAGGGTTATATTGTAGTAGATAGCCCTATCCGGGGAATTATCACTCCTGCCGTGCCGCAGGAGGCTGTTACCCCGGCAGAGCCGGATTCCTCCGCATACACAGTAAATATCGTAAATTCAGACGCCACCTATACCGCGGTTGTATTGAAGGGGTATAAAGACGGTTTTATGGGCCCTCAAGGAGAATGGTATCCTGTTTTTCCGTCTGTTAAACAACTCAGGGTTATGTATGGGGAATAGCGTCTTTTTCCGCGCAAGGCTGCGACATTCAATAGCCCCCACGGTACGGCCAAGAACCCATTCAGGCAACAAAACCATTGATTAATGGGTGTTATCCTGTTATATTATAATATTGATATTGCCGCGTAAAACAGCCCCTTTACCAGCGCGGTCCGGGATTATGTGATATATGAAAAAGCGGTGCGAGATTGAGATCGACGGGCTTTCTTATGGAGGCGCAGGTGTCGGCAGAATAGACGGCAAGGTCTATTTTATCGAGGGCGCGCTTCCGGGTGAGCGGGTGTCTTTTGAAAGGCTTGCTGAAAAAGGCCATTATGCCACCGGCAGGGTCATGGACATAATTAAACCCTCGCTCGAGCGTGTGTTGCCTGTATGCCCGTATTATGAAAAATGCGGGGGTTGCCAATATCAGCATCTGGATTATGAAAAAGAGATTTTTTACAAGGGTGAGCAGGCAAGGCAGATATTAGGCAGGATAGGAGGTTGCTCAGAATATATCTTTGAAGGCGTTGTCTCTTATCCGCCGGGATACAATTACCGGAGTTCTATTACGCTTCATGAGTCACACTCCGGATATGGATTCTTTGCCAAGGATAATAAAAGTGTGTTGGCTGTTAACAGGTGTCCGCTGGCACGTAATGAGATCAATGCTGTTATCGAGGCGGCGGCCTACATGCCAAATCTTAAAAAGGACATTACCATAAAGTGTGATAATAGCGGTAATGTCTGGATTAGCGGCAGGCAAGGCCACAGGTTTTTTAGAGATGATTTTTTTGGGTTCCGGCTTACATTCTCTCCGATGGCGTTTTCGCAAGTAAACCGGGCGGCGGCAATAAGTATAACGGATTGGCTTGCCGGCCACATGCGCTCTGCGGGTGATCCCAAGGTCTTGTTTGATATTTATTGTGGGTCCGGATTTTTCGGATTGCTTTTAAGGGGTCTGTTCAGAACTGTTGTTGGTATTGATGATGACCCGCTCGCGATAGACTGCGCTGTTATATCCAAAAAGGATTTATCAGCGGAAAATGTCAAATTTTATTGCGGCAATGCTCAAGATAAGATAAAGGGGTTGTATGATAAATTTCACGGCAGGGAGAATGTTATTCTAATTGACCCGCCGCGTTCCGGTATCAGCAAGAAAATAGCACTGTTTTTAAGCGGGCTAAAGGACGCGGATTCATTATATTATGTATCTTGTGACCCAGCGACGCTTGCCCGCGATATAAGATTATTGACACAGCCGGGGTTATGGAGATTAAGGCGTATTGCCTGTTTTGACATGTTCGCCCGGACAAAACATATAGAGTCCGTGGCCCTGCTCGAAAGAAATGACCTCCAATAGATACCGTCGTCCGCGGCCTTTTTTAGGCCCGCCAATTATAGATTGGCGGAAGGTGCGTTTTTTGCCATCCTAAAGAATGGCAAACTAAGAAGCGCTCATCTATTTGGGTGCACCGGTTGTATGCAAACGCGCGCGGGCTGTAACCAACGCGGGAATAGGGGTTTGATGATTTCAAAAATACTCCATGAATTAAAGGAACATATACCGTTTACGCTTTTCGGTGCCTTGACAGGCATTATCCTGATGTTTGCATTTAAGGATATGCCTGGAGATACCGCCTATAATTTGTTCTACATTTTTCATCCGCTTCATATCTGCCTAAGCGCTGTTGTTACAGCCGCTATGTTTAAGAAGTATATTTCAAATGGAGCATCCCGCGTGACGGTATTTTTGAAGGTATTGGTTGTGGGGTATTTCGGATCGGTTTTCATAGGCACCGTAAGCGATTCCCTGATTCCTTTTTGGGGCGAGGCCATTCTGCGTATGCCCCATCGTCATGCCCACATAGGGTTTTTTGAAAAATGGTGGTTGATCAATCCTTTGGTCCTCGCGGCAATCATTATTGCCTACAACAAACCGGTCACAAAATTTCCCCACGCCTTCCATGTTTTGATAAGCACTTGGGCTTCATTATTTCATATGATTATGGCCCATGACCATGGCCATGAGGCCCCTTATTTAGGTATATTCGTCTTTTTGTTTTTAGCGGTATGGCTGCCCTGCTGTTTCAGTGACATTGTATTCCCTTTATTATTTGTTAAAAATATGTCTAAGTTTACCGCCCAGGGCCATTTTTGCCACCGCGATTGCTGACACCGGATAAATTGCCGTAATAGTATCATTACCCCGCTTAAACGGTAAATATCTTAAAATCTCACCCGCCACTTGATTAAACGCTTAATGTATACTATACTTATAGTAAAAGAACAACTTATAGTTCACTTAATAAAAGATTTCAACATCAAGAAGGTGAACATGTTATGGAGATAATATGAGTAGATTTTTTTGGAGGCATAGCAGGCATATCATGAAATATGCGGTGTCTGTCGCCGTTTGCCTGATTGTCGCCTTTATGTTACCGTCAGCTATTTCATATGATCATAATACCCTATGCGGTAATCTATTTTTAAGGGCAACGTCTTTAAGCAATAGCGGTATAGACCCGCGTATATTGTTTGAAGAACAAGGGCCTGTCAAGTTCGGTGGCCAGGGTGGCAAGCAGGATTATGAAACCACGGTTCTGACATTTGAAGGCTGTGTTGAGAGAATTGATTTTTCCACTGGAAAAGTTAAGGAAATCCCTGCAGGAACGGAGTTTGACGGAAAGGGAGGTCTTAAACTTCTTACTGCTAAGCAAAAGGACGTTCCCCCCGAATTTCGCGGCACGCCTCTTGATGAGGTGTCCGCGCAATTTGAACTTTCGCAAAAAATAGCCTTAAGTGCGACAGACGAACTTGAAGGGTTTCTGGACGATAAAGTAATAGAGATCAATGTGGATATGCTGCCCGACCCCGTCACGGGTGCTGATTCAGAGGGTATTACCAGGGGGGTATTGGATGTTATCGCGCATAAGATGTTATCTTTTAAAAGGGACAGCAGGTTTTCAGGTAAATTACACATTGGTTTTATATCAAGGTCTGGTGATGCAGTCAAGCTGGAGAATATACTCCGGCAATTCAAGGAATTGGATACGGTAAAATATCATGCGCTTGACAATATGCTTGCTGTTAAGGCCCGGTCTGCCCGGCCGGGTGATAAGATAACTATTTCGTATTTGGATGATAATGGATTATTTTTAAACCCGGCCCTGATGTTAATGAGCCGGGCTGTTACTGAAGAAGGGGTGATGGCATATCCCTGGCATGCCTTTATTGACCTTGCCGTGGGTGTCCTTTCTATTGACCGATCCTTGCCCCTGGACCGGCAGCAAGCGGCAGTTGATTCCATCAAGATGATATTCCAGGACTTGTTTAAGGGTGTCATTGATACCGGTTCATTAGATAGTCTGCTGAAGAGTTTTTTAAGCCGCGATATAGAGGTGTCTGTTATAGCGGCCCGGCAATTGGCATTGCCTGCTTTGCAGGTAATTGATTATGCTGAGATAGAGGAACTGAACAGGATGATGCGGGAGGTTGCCTCCAATGCTTAAACATGCCTATACATTATGCCTGTGTTTTTTATTAATGCTTATTACCCCTGCCATGGCCGCCTGGGATGAGCCTGCCGCGGTCCTTTATAACGGGGTAATAACCGGCGTGCACGGAGAGGCTGATATCAAAAAATCGGGTGCTCAATCTTGGACGATTGCGAGCCAGGGGTATCGTCTGTCGCAATCCGATGTTATTAAAATAAGGGACGGCGCGTTTGTGGATATGCAATTTAGCAGGAAGGGCAAGGCTTCTTTTAAGCTTAGATTGCGGGATAATTCACAACTTACGTTTACCAGTCTTCAGGCAGGGGATGCGGATTCTCGCGAAAATATAATGCTTGATCTGGCGATTGGTGATATACTAATCAGGGTTGATAAATTACCGGCCCAGTCAAAGTTTAGGGTAAGGACACCGACATCAATGGTTGGCGTGAAGGGGACGAGGTTTGAGGTCAGGTATGGCAGGCCAGGAGAGTAAGAAAAGATCCGGCAGGAAAAGATTTTTTAAAAAGATTATACTGCGCGGACTCAGGTTTTTTAAGAGGTATTCCGTAAAAAGATACGCGATAACTTTCGCCTGCTGTGTTGTCGCGTTATTTTTATTCCAGGTACACCTGCTTGACAAGGTTGAGCTTATCCTGCTCGATTACAGATTTCGCTTGAAACCCTCGCCGCCAATGAACGAGGAAATAGTATCTATTGATATTGCCCAAGACAGTATCGAACATCTCGGCCGATGGCCCTGGGACAGAAACTGGCATGCCGGGATGATAACGGCGTTAAAGGAGTTCAACGCGCGGGCGGTATTTTATGATGTAATATTCAGCGAACCGACGAGTGATGCCTATGACGCGGTTATGTCGGAGTCTTTAACCCATGCGGGCAATGTCTATTTGCCATACGTTTTTAACGTTGAGGCAATGGATTCCCGGCGCCCGATAACCGACGATGATATATATGGGGTAGACGCCAGTATACCGCAATTTGCCCTCCTCGCCAAAGGGACAGGGTTTATCAATATACTGCCTGACCCTGACGGTATTTTGCGCAGGGTGCCTCTTATTATCGAATATGGCGGCAAGCGTTATCTTCAGGCGGCCCTTTGCTTAGCTTGTGATTTATTGGGTGTTGCCGAAGGCGAGATAGTTGTAAAAAAGGGAAAATACATAAGGTTGATCGTTAAGGGCAAGGAAGGCATTGCCGCGCGCAATATAGATATACCCATAGATGCAAATTATCAGATGATGATAAACTGGCCCAGCCGGTGGAAGGAGAGTTTCAAGCACTTTTCATTTCTTGATGTGCTAAGGTCGTTTTCGATGGTCTATAAGAATCAGCGCCCTCTCATCCAGCCAGGGTTTTTCAAAGGCAAGATATGCGTTGTCGGAATGTCTGTTTCCGGTCTTATAGACATAAAGCCTACGCCGCTTGAGCCGCTGTATCCCGCCATGGGTGTTAATGCCTGCGTTTTGGATAATATATTAAGGTCTGATTTTTGCCGTCCCGCGGACGGCGTCCTGACCGCGCTTCTTATTATCTTAATGGCCTTTTTTACTACATTGCTTTTGTCATTATATCATCCGGTCAGGGGGCTTGTGTCGGTTGTTGTGTTATTATCCTGTTTTAGCGCTGCCTCGATAGCCGTCTTTTTATATTTCGGCTTGTGGGTTAATATAACTTATCCAGCGTTCGCGATGATATTTACTTATACCGGGATAATGATTTACAATGAATTCAGGATTATGCTTGAAAAAAAACGATTCTTTGATATGGCGATAACGGACGCCCTTACCGGATTGTATCAAAAATCTCATTTCAACACGTTGATGAAATCTGTCTTTGCCGATAGACGTTCATGCAGGAATAAAAAAGGCAGGATGTCATTGATAATAGCTGATATAGACCATTTTAAGCAGATTAACGATACATACGGCCACCTGTTCGGTGATGTGGTTTTAAAGAACGTTGCCAGGACGATTAAATCGGCCTGCCGCCCTCTTGATATATGCGCGCGTTATGGCGGAGAAGAGTTCATAATAATGCTTCCGCAGACAACGATTAAAGAGGCGGTATCCTTTGCCGAAAGGATCAGAAAGGCTGTTGAGGCCAAGACGTTCAGGTATATGAAGCGCTCATGCAAGGTAACTATAAGTCTCGGGGTGGCTGAACTTGACCAGGAAAGGAACCAGCAGCTGCTCGTGCAAAAGGCGGACATGGCCTTATACCAGGCCAAGGCCCGCGGTAGAAATATTGTCTGCAGGGGTTAAAAATGCCCGGTATCGGGATAAGACCTGGGCTTGTCCGGACGGTCTTGAGCTTTTGGTGATTATAAGTATCCCCGGAAATCCGTTGCCAAATACCGGCGTGATGGCTATAATCAAAATGACAAAATGCGTGCCGGTATGCCTTAGAACCGGTATGCCATTTTCGCGCTCACGCACCTATTGCAATGAAAAAAATGCGCTATAATACCGGCAAGCCCAAAGCGGAAGGCCTTATTCAGAGAATGCGCCTTTTAGGCGTAAGCGAGAATGATATTGATGAAAAATTTATTCTCTCGTCGGGAAAAGGCGGACAGCATATTAATAAGGTTTCTACCGCTGTTTTTATTAGGCATAAAAAAAGCGGTATAAGGATAAAATGCGGTAGTACCCGTTCCCAGTCAGCTAACAGGTTTTTGGCCCGTAAGCGTCTAACGGATAGGATCGAATGCCTCATCAAAGGGGACATGTCGAGACTGAATGAAAAGATAACAAGGATCAGAAGGCAAAAGAGAAAGCGCAGCCAGAGGTCCAAGTTGAAACTTCTAAAATTTAAGACTATGCGCGCGCGTAAAAAAACGCAGCGCAGGTTACCCGCGGAAGAATATTAACAAGGCAGAGCTTTCTTTGCGCGAATAGACAGCCCGAAAATAACCCAAGGATAGACAGCGGATAATATGCGTAATTTTTTCGGTAGGTTCAGGGTCAAATTAATAATATCTTTTATAGGTGTTGTGGCTATCGTATGCCTTGTATCAGGGGTATTTGCCTTTCACTATGCCTCGAATTTCGCAATCAATAGTATCAGGGGCAATTTGATAGAGATTGCTCAAATAGCGGCATCCGGGGTTGATGCCGACAAGCTCTTGTCAATACCGCTTGACGTTTCAGGATCGCATTCCGCGGCATACAGGCAGATAGAGGAAGGCCTCTCCCTTGTCCAGTCAAAGGCCCCGTCCGTGAAGTATATTTATATATTCAGAAAAGACGAGGTCAAACGCGACACGTTAAGATTTGTTCTTGATGTTGATATTGACGGAGAAGGCGCCGGAAACACTGCCCGGCCGGGTGATGAATACGACGCATCAAATTTTCCCGAGCTTTTAAAGGGTTTTGTCTCTCCATCGGCGGATATGGCGGTCACAAGCGATGCCTGGGGGCAGTTCCTTTCGGGTTATGCCCCGATTCGAGATAGGGGTGGAATGTCTGTAGCTGTCCTTGGAGTTGATATGAAGGCTAAGGATGTGCGCCAGATAGAGGCGGGTGTGAAAAGGCATCTTTTGCTAAGTCTGGCATTAGGAATCATATTGTCTTTGATGTTTGCTTATTTTTTATCGGGCGGGATGTCTTATAAGGTGATGGCACTCAAAGAGGGTTTTCAAAGAGTTGCTACCGGGGATCTTGAATACTCGGTAAAAATCAAAGGCAATGATGAGTTGTCGGAACTGGCGGTTTATTTTAACAAGATGTCAGTTGATTTGAAGCAATACATCGCAAGATTACAGAAAACTACATCTGATAAGGAGAGATTATTAAGCGAACTTAACATAGCCAAAAATATCCAGCAGGGGTTTTTGCCGGATTCAATGCCGGCGATGCCGGGGGTTGATATATCTGCTGTGACTGTTCCCGCGATGACGGTTGGCGGCGATTTTTATGATTTTATATTGATAGATGATAATCGTGTCGGGATAGTGATAGCGGATGTGTCCGGCAAGGGTGTTCCCGCGGCTCTTTTTGCAGCCCTATCAAGGGCTATAATAAGGTCAAATGCCTCACTATTTGATTCCCCGCATATGATGGTTGAGCACGCTAATGCGCGCCTGCTGGAACTATCACGAAGCAGCATGTTTGAAACATTTTTTTACGCCGTGCTCGACACGGCACATATGACTTTTAGTTATGCCAATGCGGGGCACAATCCGCCTTTCGTGTTAAGCGCACCTTCCATGGAGGCTATACTGTTAAAGGCTCAGACTATGCCTATAGGCATCAGGCCGGGTATGGGGATAGAGACCAAGACGCGGGTCATTAATAGGCAGGACATGATTGTATTGTATACCGATGGTGTCACGGAATCGAGGAACATAAAAAATGAGGAATACGGCGTGGGCAGGTTGGTAAAAATTCTTCAGGAGAATGCCTCAATGGGATCAAATGACATCATAAATAAAATAAAAGAGGATATAAGGATATTCGCGCGGGGCAAAGAACAGCATGACGATATAACATTGGTTGTCGTTAAGGTAGTATAGCCCGCCGCCGCGCGGGACTGTATCGATACCTCACTATTGACACAATAAGACAGGCCGAGGTCATAAGCTTAAGAGTGCCTATCACGATACAGCTGTTAAATACCCCCAAAAGAGGCAGTAAAAGAATACCTCCTGTTAAACCCCCGCGCATCCGCCAAGCATATCCGCGCTATAAATCAAACCGGCAGTTTTGCCCACGCCATACTTATTTTTGCCCAAGCGCTATTTTATTTGCCAAAGGGAATTGAGCGCCGGTGATCATCCCGGAGAGCGCGTATATTATTATGAATACAATTTTATAATAAA
>JBAZLY010000015.1:0-25216 GCA_041650035.1 Candidatus Omnitrophota bacterium
ATATTTAAACGATGCCGATATCTATATCTCAACCTCGTTAAGCGATGGGACCTCGCAATCCCTGCTTGAGGCGTTTTCCTGCGGTATGCCCGTAATTGTCACGGATGTGCCGGCAAATATGGAATGGGTCAAGGACGGGGTTGGCGGCCTTGTGTCGCCAAGAAAAGACGCGCAGGCGTTTGCCGGCAGGGTAATAAAGCTGTTAAAGGATGAGGCGTTAAGAAAGAGTATGAGTGCAGTTAATCTTGGCATAGCGCAAGAAAAAGCGGACTGGAACAAAAATTTTGATAAACTGCAGAAGGCATACGAATATTTTTCGGGATGCAGCATCCCGGAGTTGTGAGATAATATTATGTGCGGTATATTCGGAGCGGTAACTGAAAAAGGTCTTAAGGCCGCCGATATGGATAACGCGGAGTTCTCATTACGCCATAGAGGCCCTGACGGCCGCGGGCGCAGGAGTTTTATAGCGGCCCGCGGCAATGTCCTTGACCTTGTCCATTTAAGGCTGGCAGTTATTGACCTTTCCCCGGATGCCGCCCAGCCAATGAGCTATGACAATGATAATCTCCATATAGTATATAACGGTGAAATCTACAATTATATAGAATTGCGCGAGCAGTTATCCGGAGAAGGTTTTGTATTCAAGACGCGCAGTGATACCGAGGTGATACTCGCCTCTTATAAACAGTGGGGCCCGGGATGCGTTGAACGCTTTAACGGTGATTGGGCATTTTGCATTTTTGATAAGCCTGATAACAGGCTTATTTTTTCAAGGGACAGGCTCGGGGTCAAGCCTTTGTATTATTGCCGCAATGAACAGGGGTTCTTTTTCGCATCCGAAATAAAGGCCTTGTTTCAATTACCTTCCATACGCAGGGGATGGGATCGCGATATCACAGGCACATTTATGCTTTTTGGCATCTCTGATTTTTCAAAACGGACCATGTATGAAGGGATATATCAACTGGAGCCTGCCTTTAATATGGTATTGGATATGGCGTCACTGGAGGCGCATAGTTATCGATACTGGGATCCCGGATTCAATAAGAGCATGGAGCCGTTTAGGACTTCAATGGTGTCTGAATATGCCCGCGGCGTAGATGATATACTTCGGGATTCCGTCAGGATTAGATTACGTTCGGACGTGCCTGTAGGCACCTGCCTTTCAGGCGGTATAGACAGCTCGGCAGTGACAGGCATAATCAGCAGGCTTATGGCAGGGCATTGCAAGGAGTCGGATATATTAAACGGCAGGCAAAAGACATTTACGGCGGCCTATAAAGACAGTAACATAAACGAAACGAAATGGGCTGATATAATGATAAGGTATGCCGGCGCCGACGGAGAGTATGTTTATCCTACCGAGGCCGGCCTGTTCGAGGATCTGGGGCTTTTTTTGTCAACCCATGATGAGTTATCCTTTTCAACGTCATCCTATGCCCAATTTGCCGTGATGAGACGCGCCAGCCGCGATGTTAAGGTTGTCCTCGACGGCCAGGGGGCCGATGAATTATTCGCCGGTTACGGGCATTATAGGAAGAATCTTTCAAAATTTATATTGTCTTTAATGCCTGCCGCTATTACCCGAATGGCATGGGCCGGTAAGGTTAGGATAATAGAGCATATGCTTGGTGGGCGTTTTGACCTGGATTTTGCCCTGGATATTATAAGGCAAAAATACAGGCCTTGCCTTAACGAGTCCTTATACAATGACACGACAAGATTTAATCTGCAGCAGCTTTTAAGGTATGAGGACAGGAATTCCATGTGCTTTGGTATCGAATCGAGGGCCCCTTTTACCGATTATAGGCTTGTTGAATATGTTCTTAATATGCCTGCGGCCTATAAGATACACGGCGGGTGGGCTAAATACATATTAAGGATGTCTTTAGACGAACATGTGCCCCAACAAATAATATGGCGCAGGGACAAGATAGGTTTCCAGACGCCTGAAAAGAGCTGGCTGCCGGACATAGGCGGCTTCAATGATCTTGTCCGGAAATACAAAGGTCGTTATAACGGTGATTATTTCTGGTGGCGGGCATTCAATCTTTCAAGGCTGAATTGAATTTAGGGCCGCACCCTTACGGCAACTGCCAGGCCGAGGGCGCTTGTTATTTATTATTGCCATTGATTATCTTAATATGATATACTACACTAATACTAATAATAACTGCTGTTGAAAAGTCCGGCCGATAAAATCATGCGAAGATATATGTTCCGTATCCCCGTTGACTGCTATCGCCTTGAAGAGATAAGGGATATGGTGATTTTTGGGGATAGGAGGGTTTTTAACGTATTCCTGAATGTCAGAAAACTTAATCTGCTCTACGGCAAGAAGGAATTTGACGGTATCC
This sequence comes from Candidatus Omnitrophota bacterium, assembly GCA_041650035.1. Classification (GTDB taxonomy): domain Bacteria; phylum Omnitrophota; class Gorgyraeia; order JABMRG01; family JABMRG01; genus JAQUQI01. Next base: position 2,361 of record JBAZLY010000015.1, read on the forward strand.
TTTCTGATGATGAGTGCGTGTTTTCCGTTGACGGCAAATGGGTAAAGTGGTTTGCCCGGGCGTTTGGCGGCGCGCCCACAGGAAAATGTTTTGGCGGCCTGCATGTCATAGAGAGTTTTTTCTCTGTTTCCGGTGATAAGAAACTCGGCATATATTTACTCGGTGCGCAAGACGATGCCCTTGAAGGCGCTGTCTTGGCCTTGATGAAGAGGTTTCCCGGTTCTGTTATAGCCGGAAGGCATAATGGTTTTTTCAAGGACAAATCTGCGATAATAGAGGATATAAGAAAAAGCGGGGCCGGGGTATTATTTATCGCCTTGCCCTCACCCCAAAAAGAACTATTGGGATATGAGATATTTAAAAAGGTGCCCGGCCTGCGTTATGCGGCAGGGGTAGGCGGTGCCTTCAATATCTTATCCGGAAAGACAAGACGCGCCCCTCTATTGATTCAGTCCGCGGGGCTCGAATGGTTCTACAGATGCCTGCAAGAACCGGGGGTGATGTTTAAAAGATATTATCAAGACGGAATTGATTTTTTTAAGATGGCGCTGAAGGAATTGACGGGCCTTACCGGCAGGGGGCAGGGGCATGCTTAAGATAAATAAAAAGATTTACCCATTTTATGTATTTTTAGACCTCATCGCGATGTCTTTTGTGTATTATTCCGTTTATGTGCTTAGGTGCAATCTCGGGCGGGGTATTTCCGCGGGCCTGAACCTGCCCTTTTTGCAGGAATATACCTTCGCATTTATTTTATGGAGTATATTCATAATATTCCTTTTTAAAAAGAACAATCTGTATGTCACCGACAGGTCGCTGTCCATACCTAAGGAGATGTGCAGGGTGTTCATTAATGTCGTGTATTCCAGCATATTGATGGGTTGTATCATATTTTTTGCCAAGTATAATTTTTTCACGCGCACGGTTTTTTTTGCCAGCGCGGCGATTTTTTCGATTACCCTGGGCGGATGGAGGCTTGCTAAAAAAGTTATACTAAGGTACCTGATAAGGAAAGGTTTCCATAATGTCAATGTCCTGATAGTCGGCGCGGGCAGGATAGGATTGGCTATCCTGGATGAGATAAGAAAAAGCCCATATCTTGGTTTTAATGTCGTAGGTTTTTTGGATGATAATAAGACAGGCCTGATAGAAGGCCTCGCTGTTCTGGGGCCTGTATCGGAGTTTGAGGCCATTGCTAAAAAACATTTTGTTGAGGATGTTATCGTTACCATTCCTTCCGAGAGAAAGGTGGTATCTAATCTTATAAGGCAGGCCAAGGATATCAGTATGGGCATAAGGATAGTGCCGGAAAACTTTGAAGAACCTTTGCCTGTCCTGGGCATTAGTTATCTCGGGCTCATGCCGCTTATTACCTACAGACAGAGAAGGCATCATCCCGCTGAATTCGCCTTTAAGCGGTTATTTGATCTTACCTTGGCGCTGTTTTTGTTTTTAGCGCTTATACCCGTATTCGCGCTTATAGCGGTATTTATCAAGATGAATTCCAATGGGCCTGTTTTTTATATAGATAAGAGGATAGGTCTTAAGAATACGGCGTTTAATCTCTACAAGTTCCGCTCGATGGTCCTCAACGCCGCGGGTATGAAGACAGGGCTTTTGCCGGAAAACGAGGTCAAGGACGGTATCATATTTAAAATGGCGCGGGACCCGAGAGTGACTCGCATAGGCAGGTTTTTGCGCAGATATAGCCTTGACGAGCTTCCCCAGCTTTTCAATGTTATTAAAGGAGATATGGCCCTGGTCGGGCCAAGGCCGCCGCTTCCGGAAGAGGTGGAAAAGTATACTGTGGAGAATATGCGCAGGCTTTCCATAAGGCCGGGCATTACAGGCCTGTCGCAGATAAGAGCCAGAAACCAGTTTAGTTTTGCCAGGTGGGTGAGATTCGATATCTGGTATATGAATCATTGGTCTTTCGGGCTTGATATAAATATAATATGGTGGACATTTTTAATGATCCTGCAGGGCAAAGGGGTTTGAGGCTTATATGATATCGAGAGGTATTATAACGGAAAAGATAGACAGCCTCATACGCTTTGCCCTTTATGTGATGATATTCATGTTACCTATAGGCAAGGCATGGGTTGAGATATGTTTTACTGCGAGCCTGACATTACTATTGATAAAAAGGGCGTGTAGCAGGGATTTTCATATTCCCCGTAGTATACTCAATGCCCCGCTGGCCTTATATATCATCGCGGGGGTGTTATCCGTGGCGGCAAGTGTGCATTTCGGCATTAGCCTGCGCGCGTTTTTTTCCAAATTTCTTGAAAGCATTGCCCTGTTTTTTATTGTAATTGAAGTTATAAATAAAAAGGTCTATCTTGACAGGATTATTAAAATCGCTTTATGCGGGGCAGGGATCATATGTCTTGACGGTATTGTGCAGTATTATATAACCGGCGGTTATGATTTTATATATGTTAGTCAGATGATAAGGGATGGGGCCACCGCGACATTTAATCATCCCAATGACCTGGCTGGATACCTTGTCCTGCCGTTGTTTTTGCTCGCGGGCCTTTCAGCCGGGAAAGCGAGATCCCTGTCCGGGGCGGAGGGAAAGGGCGGGCTGAAGTATTTAGGTCTTCTGGGCCCGTTATGCCTGCTCGCGTTTATAATGCTGACTATCATATTGACCAAGTCAAGGGCGGCTTATTTAGGCGCCGCTATCGGCGGGATATTTTTATTGTTTCTCGTCAGCAGGAAGGCGCTTTTGATTACGGTTTTGATTTTTATCGGCTTAGCAATAGTGTTTACCCTTGTTCCGGCCGGTAATCTGGATTTGCTTAGACTGGCGCCTGATTCAGTACGCGAGATGGCCCAGAACAGGGTAAAGACCTACCTGGATGTGGTTGACATGATAAAGGCAGGCCCGTTTTTTGGCCATGGTTTAAACACGTTTATGAGGTGTTTCGAGACATATAAGAACAAGACCGTGTGGACGGGCCATATGTACGCGCATAATTGTTATCTGCAGATGGCCGCGGAGATGGGCATGCTGGGGTTATTGAGTTTCTTGTGGCTGATATACGTGTTGTTTCATAAGACTATATCGGCGCTTGGCAGGGTTAAGGATGAGATGGATTTTCTGATGGCAGGTTTATTGTCTGGCCTGCTTGCCTTTTTATCCCAGAGCCTGCTTGACACGAACTTCTATTCACTCCAGCTCAATGCCGCCTTTTGGCTGCTGACAGGCGTTTTGGTATCCGCTTATAATATAAACCAGGCAGGATAAAAACCTTGGATAATAATGTAAGTCGATTATATAAAGGCGGTTATGTATTTTTATTACTGCTGGTATTGTCTGTTATCAAATTGGCGATAGTGCTGATCCTGCTGCCAAGGATAAACAGCATGTTCCCCGGCGTGTATAATATAGCTGATTTTTCCGACGATTATCACAGGATAGCGCTTAATCTGATTAGCGGGGCGGGTTACCGTTTTTTCCCTGATACAGCCTTAACACTTGTCAGGGGCCCGGGGTATGTGATAATACTTGCGGGCCTTTTTCGGCTGTTTGGTCCAAGCCTTATCGCGGCGCAGTCGTTTAATATCTTTTTATCGGCCGCGACGGCCTATATTGTTTTAATCCTTGCGCGCAGTATGTTTAAAGGAGTTGCCTTGATATTATCGGCGCCTGTTATTTTTTTGTTCTACCCATCTGTCATATTGTCAGAATCAAGGGCGGGGGTGGAGTGCGTACTGGCGTTTCTATCGGCATTACTGGTTCTGTTGTTCTATAAGGCCGTAAAGGGGGGTGGGTATTGGTGCTATGCCGCGGCAGGCTGCGCGCTCGGTTTCAGCCTGCTTGTGAAAAGCACGTTATTGTTGCTGCCGGTTTTTCTTCTGCCTGTTATTTTCATATACCGGTGCGGTAAAGACAATTTGAGGAAAATGATACTCAATACCGTGATTTTTATAGGGGTATCCTGCGTGGTATATTCGCCTTGGGTAATAAGGAATTATCTTGTTACGGGTGAATTCGCGCCGGCTATGACAATTAAAGGAACGACGGCTTGTCAGGGCGTCTACATAAACAGGAATATGCTATCGGGCAGGGAATACCGCGTATTGATGGATGAGGCGACACGCCAGCAGGCCAAGCTAGCCAGGAAGCTGGGCCTGAAGTTCAAGGACGGTTTTTTTCAGTATTTTTTATCATCCCGCGATGAGGTGATGTTTGACAGGCTGATATTTGGAAAGGCCATGGAGGAATACGCCTCATCAGCGCCGTTTTTGCTCAGATGTGTCTTGTCTAATTTTTTAGGGTTTTGGTTCCAAGGCCGTACCCATGTCGCGTCATATATGAATCTCGTCCTGGCCATGCCTTTTATCATCCTTTCCGCGATTGGCGCAGTCAGGGGTTATAGAACAGGGCCTATCGTCATGCTTATACTTGTGTTCTCACTATCATATATATTGCCGCATCTGTTGATTTTAGGGATTGCCAGGTATTATGTCCCGCTTGTACCGCTTTTAAGCCTGCTGTGCCCCGCGGCCTTTTTGCCTAAAACGGAAACCGCGCGGGCGTTTAAAAGATGAAGATAAAACCTGATAAATATATTTTCTTATTATGTGTTATATTCGTCGCGGGCCTGGCGATGAGACTTTATCAGTTGTCATTTTTTGAATTTAAGAATGACCAGCTTGCTGCCATAAGCCTGGGTAATGAGGCGAGACAGGCTTATTTTCTGATAACGCATGGGATGCCTTCGGGGGTCGGGATAAATAATCCGCAGTTTTTTATCCAGATAATGGGGGTATTGAGCTGGTTTACCAGTGACCCATTTTTGCTTACATCATTTTTTTGCCTGATAAACCTTGCGGCGCTGGGCCTTGCGATGGGGTATTTTTACCACTTTTTGGAACCGGCACATGCCGTCATCGCCGCCGTTTTTTTAGCGCTGTTTCCCGCTTATGTTATTTATTCAAACAATATATGGGCGCAATGCCTTCTGCCTTTACCTATGACGTTTTTTCATATATGCCTTTGCAGGTTTATTAAGTATAATAAAGGCCGTGATTTTTTCCTCGCCTGCGTATTTGCCGTATTGGCATGCGGATTGCATATGTCGGCCTTTTTCATATTGCCGGCTTTGGCTATAGTGTTATGGGTATACCGCAAAGTGATAGACAAGAGGGTGCTCTTGGCGGCCGCGGCCGCGGCATTTTTCTTGTTTATGCCGTATCTGATACATCTGTTCCTTGAGGGTGAGTTATCCAGGTTTGTCTCATACGCCGTTTCATCGGAGCGTGATTTCCCGTGGAAGGCCATTGTTATGCACCTGCGCATGTCTTCATTTGATTTTTTCAGGTCCTATTTTAGGCATGATTTTAACGCTGTATTAAGGGAAGCCGCGGGTTACGCGTCTTGGGTGCTGTACGCGCTGGCATTGATACCCGCCGGTTTATTTATCGCCGGTTTTTTAAGCTATCTTACATGGCTTATAAAGGGCCGCAGGTTGTTTAACATAGACTGTGATAAAGACAGGTCTATGCCTATACCTATGCAGGTGTCGGGTTTTCTCGTGTTGACGCTTACGGCGGGATTTATGCTGTGCAGGGTGCGCACTCCGGCTCATTACTTTATAGTTCTTTTCCCCGCACATGCAGTGATCGCAAGTTTTGCCGCGTTTAGATTATGGCAAAAGGCCTGGGGCAGGGCCCTGGCCCTGACGGGCATTATTTCAACCGTTGTATTGTTTATGTTTACCCTGTTTTTTCTCCAAAGGGCAGGAGGGCATTATTACGCGTATGGGATATCGTATAAAAGGATGCTTGAGTGGCGGCAGAGTATCGCATCCGCCGCCCCTCGAGGCTGTTATCTTGATTTAAATATACGTTTTATCGGAAAGGGAAAAGATGACAGGCAGACTGCTTATGCCATGCTTAGTGCTGATACCGCTTCAAGGCGGCTCAAGCGCCCTGTCGCGGCCGATCTTGATATATACTGGAGTGACAGCCTTATGCGTTATGAATACACATTGAAGGTCAATCAATAGGAAGATATATGCCGATATTGTCAGTTTTGATGCCGGTTTATAATGAACTCAATACTATCAGACGCGTCATCGAAGATGTGCGGCACGTGGATATCGATACGGAGATCATTCTGGTCGATGACTGTTCTACGGACGGGACAAGGCGCCTGCTTGCTGAAAATTACGGCAATACCGGCCGAGTGAAGGTCATTTATCATGAAAAAAATCAAGGTAAAGGCGCCGCGGTAAAGACTGCTTTAAGGTATGCCAGTGGGGATTATTCTATTATTCAGGATGGAGACCTTGAATATGACCCAAAGGATTATAAGGTGTTGTTGTGCGCCGCGCTGAATAGGCAGGCGGATATCGTGTACGGGTCTCGTTTTTTAAAGACATGGCGCAGCACATCGTTTCCGCATTTTTTTGTTAACCGGGTGTTGACCGCCGCGACAAATATCCTTTATGGTTCAAGGCTTACGGACATGGAGACCTGCTATAAAATGATAAGAACGGATATATTCAAGGGTCTTGGGCTTAGATCGAACCGTTTTGACATTGAGCCGGAGATAACGGCAAGGCTTTTAAAAATAGGCTACAAGATCGTAGAAGAGCCTATATCATACAAAGGCAGGCCGTATCATGAGGGCAAGAAGATTACCTGGAAAGACGGTTTTATGGCATTGTGGGCATTGGTCAAATTCAGAATTTAGCAGGTGTGTTTTTGTAGAAAGCATTATAGGGAGGGCTTTATCCTGAATGAGCTATATATTTAAAAACAGGGCGTGTGTTTTTTTTATATTTTTATTCGACCTGATAGGCGGCCTTATTTTTCTTCCTTTTGTCATTTTCAGAAAAAAGAGGCCCGGAAATGTCGCTAATATCCTTGTCATAAGGCTGGATGACACGTCTAATGTGATCTTTTCAACCGTGGCGGCATCTAATCTGAAGGCGCATTATAAAGGCGCCAAGGTCACTATCCTCACGAGCAGTTTTGCCCGTGATGTTGTTATTGATAACCCGATCATAGATGAGATAATATGTTATGATGCCCCATGGTTTTGCAAGAGAACCGGCGCCGGGTTCAGCCTTTCGGGTTTTTTGAAATTGGCCAATGAACTTAAGGGCCACAGCTACGATTTAGGTATTGACCTTAAGGGAGATATAAGGCATATATTTCTTATGGCGCTTGCCGGTGTCAGGTTTAGAGTAGGATATGGGATCACAGGCGGCGGATTTTTGCTCCACCGCGCCGCGGGATATAATCCCTGTGCCCATGATATAGAACGCGGGCTGTGCCTGCTCAAAGAGATCCCGGTCGGTATAACCGATGACAGGCCGAGATTATATGTGTCAGAGGCCAGCCAGGCCGCCGCCGGGCGTATACTTGCCGACGCGGAGATAAGAGACGGGGATTTTTTAACGGTGATGCACACGGTTGCCGACTGCGAATCCAAAAGCTGGTTTGACAGGAAATTTGCCGCTCTCGCCGGGGTCATTCGCAGGCAATATGATGTTAGGATAATATTGATCGGTGATGAAGGTGATAAACGCAGGAATGATGAGATTGCGCGCTTAAGTGGTGCCGACATCGTAAATGCCTGTGGTAAGGGTTCTTTTCAGATCATGGCTGCGCTGATAAAAAGGTCTTCTTTGTTTATCGGTATTGACGGTTTGCCCGGGCGCTTGGCGGCGCTCCAAGGGGTGCCGTCCGTGATACTTTGCTCTTCAGCCTGGTCAGGCGATGAGTGGTCGGGCATAGGGGAAAGGGTTATCAGGATGCGCAAGGATATATCCTGCAAGGGCTGTGGTATTTCCGATTGCGCCCAGAATATATGCATGGATCTTATCTCCGTTGATGATGTGGTGGAATCTGTCAAGGACATACTTGGCGTGAAACGCGATACTGTTCAGGGCCCTGACAGTCTTACCCTAAATTATGAGGCGGCGAAACAGGTCAGATGAATACGCGCGGTATTATTAAGGATATAAAAAAAGCGGTCATTATAAGGACAGACAGGATAGGGGAGGTCCTGCTTTGCAGCCCTGTCATAGAGGCGGTCAAGTCAAGTTTTCCGGGTGTTGAAATAAGCTTTGTCACATCGGATTATTCGAGGGATATTGTAGCCGGCAGACCGGATATCAAGCGTGTTATTATATTTAGCACTACAGGAAGGTGCCCGGGTCTTTCGCATGTCTTTAAACTAATATGGGAGCTAAAGGGTTGTTCGTTTGACATGGCCGTTGTGTTGAACCCGCATAAGTTATTACATTTGTCGGTATTTTTAGCAGGTATAAGATACAGGATAGGTTTTGACAGAAAATGGGGTTTTTTTCTCAACGCGAAGGTGCCGGACAGGCGCGATGAGGCAAGATACCACGAGACGGAATACAATCTCCAACTCTTAAGAGCCGTTGATGTCTATAAAGAAGGTATCTTACCGTCTATGCCTGTCATGCCGCACAGCCTAAGCCGCGTGCGCGGCATACTCAAAAGACAGGGGTTGTCCGCCGGCAGAAAGATAATTGTTATACATCCGGGAAGCAGCAACCCGGCAAAGAGATATCCTTGGGAAAAATTCGGTATTATCGCCAGGGTCCTGGCAGGTTCGGGGGACGCGGACATAGTCCTGATAGGCCATAGCGATGAAAAGGCATTATGCGCCGGTATAGGGATAGCCTCCGGGCAGGGCGTCTATGATCTGTGCGGTTTTTTTGATTTAAAGGATTTGGCGGCCCTATTCCAATGCGCGGATATTTTTATAACTAACGATAATGGCCCTATGCATATCGCCTCCGCTGTAGGCGCAAGGGTACTGGCACTGTTTAATAAAGACGCCAAAGGTTCAAACCCCAGCAGATGGTCTCCTTGCGGCAGCGGGCATGTTGTCCTGCATAAGTCTTTTGGGTTGCTTTCCCCCGAAGAGGTCATAGAAAAGGCCAGGTTAATGTTAAAGGAGAAGGAATGAGTCAGGCAAATTATTTCATCAATCAGCCTGTGTTTTTAAAATACAAACGCAGGTTCAACATCAAGCGGATGCGCAGACAGGCGTTCATAAAAAGCGCCGCATTGAACGAGCGGGTCATTGAAATACCGTTTGCGATAAAGGAGGTAAGCGCCATGGCCTTGCCTTGCAAGGTCCTTGACATCGGCTGTATGGAAAGCGAATTACCGTTATTTATAGCGGGCCTTGGTTATGATGTCACAGGTTTTGATTTCAGGCATTATCCTTACAGGGTGCCGAATTTTAAATTTGTCCGCGGTGATATACTTGACCCGCCTTTTGAAGACAACAGCTTTGATGCCGTAACCTGTATATCAACCATTGAACATGTGGGGATAGGTTTTTATAATGACCCTATGGATACGGCATCCGGGGCTGATATAAACGCGATGGCGCAGATAAATCGTATATTAAGACCCGGAGGGCTTTTGGCCCTGACAGTGCCTTTCGGCCGCCCGCGTGTTAACAGGCATCAGCGTGTCTATAATACGGCCGCGCTCGAGAGGCTTTTGGCGGGATGCGCTATAAAGAGCATGAAGTGTTTTAAGAACATTTTATCCGGCATCCGGAATAATTACTGGGCGGAGATTGACCGCTCGGAGGCCGACTCTATTGATTGCCCCCAGGCGGTCAATTGTGTCGCCTGCGTAAGCGCTTTAAACAGAAAAGAATGATATGGACAAGGAAAAGGGAAGAAGGATACTGCTGGTCAATCCGTTTGGCATAGGTGATGTTATATTTACCACCCCGATTATCGGATCCATAAGATCAGCTTTTCCCAACAGTTATATCGGATATCTATGTAATGAAAGGACGTCACCTGTACTGTTTTCTGATCCGCGCATAGATATGGTATTTGTTTTTGAAAGAGATGAATATCGCCGGCTGTGGCGCTTGTCAAAGGCCGGCTGTGTCGCGCAGGCCTGGCATTTTTTCCGTCGTATCAGGAGAGAGTGTTTTGACACGGTGCTGGATTTTTCCATGGATAGGGAATATAGTTTCATATCCATGCTGGCTGGGATAAGGCGCAGGATAGGTTACAATTATAAAAATAGGGGTATATTTCTGACCGATAAGGCCGATATCCCTCGAGGATACAGCGGCATGCATGTGATAGACCATCATAAAGGCCTCCTGCGTTTGTTGAGTGAAGATATGCCGGATCAAACAGTTCCCAGGATATATGTGACGAGAGACGATATTGAGAAGGCCAAGCATCTGTTGAAGGCCTACGGCATGGATTTAACGGATAAGTATATATGCGTAATGCCGGGGGCGGGGGCAAGTTGGGGGTCGACAGCTTTTAGAAGGCGCTGGCCTGTTGCCAGATTTGCCGAGGCGGTCTCTCGTCTTAGGCATGAATTCCCGCTAAAGGTAGTGCTTTTGGGCAGCCTTGATGAGCGCCGTTTATGCGATTACATAAGTGGTATTGAACCCGGGCTGGTTAATCTATGCGGCAAATGTTCGCTTATGGAATCTGTTGCTGTTTTAAAACACGCGCAGGCCTTGCTTACCAATGACGGCGGACCCCTGCATATGGCTGTAGCGGTCGGAACTAAGACAGTTTCTATATTCGGCCCAGTGCCGGAAGATGTTTATGGCCCTTATCCTGTCTGCGAAAAATATGTTATAATAAGAGATAAGTTATTATCATGTTCACCCTGCTATAAGAATTTTAGCCTGCCTGAATGTGATGAGCTGAAATGCCTGAACAATATAAATGTGGACATGGTTGTCCAGGCGATGAGGTCTTTGCTGTCTTAAAAGGCCAGCATCTTGATAGACACGTGAAAAAGAAGGCCATGGCCTTGAGCGGCTGACAGGAGATGGAGATGAAGGTTATTAAGAGGATAGTTTTTTTGGACAGGGACGGGGTGGTCAATGTTAATCCAGTTTACCGTGACTATGTGAAAAGACCTTCAGAATTTAAGTTCCTGCCGCGCTCGCGTGAGGCCATAAGACTGCTTAACGCGGCGGGGTTTAAGGTAATAATAATATCCAACCAAACCGGTGTCGGTAAGGGGCTTTATACCAGGCGGGACCTAAAACAAGTTACGGAAAAGATGACGAAAGGGCTTGAGCTTGGCGGCGCGCGGCTGGATAAGATATGTTACTGTATTCATCATCCCGATGCCGGATGTCCCTGCCGTAAGCCAAAAACAGGCATGCTTAAAAAAGCGGTGGCAGGGGTTGTGTTTGACAGGGAAAATTCCTATTTTGTCGGGGATACGGAGAGGGATATCCAGGCAGGCCGCGCATTCGGCGTGAAGACCGTAGCCGTTCTTTCAGGGTATAATAAAAAAAAGGACATAAAGAGGTGGGTTGTCGGAGCTGATTTTGTGTCAAGGGACCTGTATTCGGCCGTAAAAGATATAATCCTAAAGAAACATAAAGCATCTTTCAGCCCGCGCGCGCTTTAGCGCCTTACGGGTGCCGTTTTGACGGGAGGTTTGAAATGAAATCTATAAAAGAAAGGCTGGGTAAGGAGACCCTGGTCTGTGATGGCGCGATGGGGACTATGCTTATGCAAAAAGGCATGCCCGCAGGGGAATGCCCTGATTACTGGGGCATAGTTAATCACAAGACACTCTTAAGCATACATAAATCATACATAGAAGCTGGCGCTGATATGATAACGACAAACACATTTGGTTCCAATTGGCTGAAGCTTAAAAGGTGCGGCCTGCATGATAAATTGAAGCAGATAAATATGACCGCGGCTGAAATTGCCAGGGAGGCGTCGCGGGATAAGGTGTATGTACTCGGTGATATAGGCCCAAGCGGTGAATACATAAAACCCGCGGGAGACATTGAACTTAAACAAATGTATAGCGTCTTTGCCGAACAGGCGCGGATACTGGAAGAGGCAGGAGCTGATATTATTATTTTAGAGACATTTTACGACCTGGAGGAACTAAGCAGTGCCATTCTTGCCGCGAAGGAGAACACTAAACTGCCTGTTATTGCAAGCATGACGTTTCAGCGGTTGAGGGACAATACCTTTAAGACGACATCAGGTGCAAGTATAGCCTGTTTCGTGGAACGCTGCCTTAAGGCAGGCGCTGATATCATAGGTTCTAATTGCACGGTTACGGGGGCTGATATGGCGGATATAATAGCTAAGATAAACGCGTTTAAAGTGCCGGCTGTTATCGCTCAACCGAACGCGGGTATGCCGAGAGTAGATGCCGGCAGGATCATATATGATGAGTCTGCCGAGTGTTTCAGAAAGCATATAAGGCCTCTTATTGAAAAGGGGTGCGATATCATTGGCGGATGCTGCGGGACTACTCCGGGGCATATCAGGATGATAAGGCGTGAGGTAGATGCGTTTTAACAAGGTTTTAAGGACATCGCTTTTTTAGTTAATTATCCCGCGCGAGATGATGCCAGGCCAGGATACCGGGATTACGACAAAAATATGAAAAAGATACTTGTTATATACGCATCTGCCGGGGACGGGCACAAGAAGGCCGCCGAGGCCGTTTATGAAGAGTTGCTTTATCAAAAATCTGGTGCGCAGGTTATGCCTATTGACTCGTTGAATTATACAACCAAGGTCTTTAAATTTTTTTATAAAAGGACATATATCGTGATGATAAAAAAATTCCCGTGGCTGTGGGGATTTTTTTACCGGTTTTTAAACAAAAGATTTTTTTTCGCGCTTGCGTCGCCTTTTAGGATGATTGCCAATACCGTGAATTCAAATAGGCTTGAGGGGTTTCTGCGAAAGGAGAATTTTGATATAATCATCTCAACTCATTTCTTCGCCCCATACGTCATATCAAGGCTTAAAAAAAGGTTATTGATAAAATCCAGGCTTATAAATATTATTACTGATTTTATGCCACATCTTTACTGGATATCTCCGCATGTTGACGCCTATGTAGTGGCATCGCGGGAAACAGCCCGAGGCCTTGAGGATATGGGTGTCGCGCGGGAAAGGATAATGCCCCTTGGTATTCCTGTAAGGAGGCAGTTTTCGTCTGCCGCCTCAAGACAACAGGCCCGGGCAGGTCTTGGGTTAGCAGGCGATAAGTTCACCATACTCATGATGCGGGGAGGTCTCGGTGTGGGGCCGGTTGAGGAGGTATTGGTACGCCTGCGTGTTCTTCCTTTTGATCTTCAGGCCATAGTTGTTTGCGGACATAATACTATTCTTCGCAAGCGAATGGATGCGGTAGATTTGGGCCCCGGAAAAGGCATAAAGGTTATAGGCTTCAGCCATAATGTGGCAATGCTTATGGCGGCAAGCGATATTATGATCGGTAAGGCGGGAGGCATTACTGTGGCAGAGGCCTTATCAATGGGCCTGCCTATCATATGTTTTAACCCTATACCCGGGCAGGAATGGGGCAATACATCGTTTTTGGCAGATAATAATCTGGGTTTTAAGGTGAAAGGTCTGGATGAGATAAACGCGATCATAGAAGACATGTGGCGTAACCCTTTTAGCCGCGGTGAGCTTGAAAGACGCATACGACAGGCCGGCAGGCCCGGTGCCGCCGGTGATACAGTTAGGCTTGCTCTTAGGATGTTAAAGATATGAGCGACCCATTAGACGATATCAGAAAAGACCTTAAGAATTATATGGATTTTGAGAGAGAATCCGGCATTAATGATGATATCCTGTCAGGCCTTCTGAAGGCCCCTCCGCCGGTAAATGGTTATGCGCGCGCCGGCGGGGGCATCTTTATCAATGAGGCCATTTGCGGTATAAAGGACAAGGGCCGGGCCATGGATACGCTGAAGTCGGCTGTCATTGAATGTGCCAGGTGCCAATTGTGTAAAAGCAGAAGGAATATCGTATTTGGAGAGGGGTCATATGATGCCAGGCTTATGTTTATTGGTGAGGCACCGGGCCTTCAGGAAGATATACAGGCAAGGCCCTTTGTCGGCAAGGCAGGAGTATTATTATCAAAGATCATAGAGGCTATCGGCATGCGCAGAGAAGACGTTTATATCGCCAATTGCCTCAAATGCCGCCCGCCCCAGAACAGGAACCCTCTTCCGGAAGAGATAATGGCCTGTAATGAATTTTTTTTGAGGCAAATTGATATTATAAGGCCGATTGTCATATGTTGTTTAGGAAAATTCGCGGCGCAGACAATACTTGCAAGCCAGGAACCCATTTCAAGATTACGCGGCAGGGTTTATGAAATGAAAGGGATGAAGGTATTGTGCACATTCCATCCGGCATATCTGCTGCGTAATCCGCAGGATAAGCGTTTGGTGTGGGAGGACATGAAAAAGGTTCGCGACATGCTTAAGAAATGACAGGGGTATAGTTGTTACAGAAATCTCCATTACCTCTTCTCCGCGGTTTAAAAAGGTAAAAAGGTGTTTTGATTATTGTGGATATCAAAGGTCGAGATCGTATGTATGCCAAGGTCCTGATAAATCTGCCCGTGGAAGGGCCTTTTGATTATGAGGTCAGGCAGGGTGAAAGGGGGGATATTGCCTTAGGTAAAAGGGTATGGGTGAGTTTCGGCCCGCGCAGGGCGATAGGCTATGTTATCGGTTTTTCTGACACGACAAAATGTGAGAATGTGAAGCCCGTTCTCGCGGTTATCGACAAAGAACCTGTGTTGCGCGATGATATACTCAAGCTTACCGAAGAGATATCGCGCCTTTATCTCTGTTCCTGGGGCGAGGCGGTGGATGCCGCGATACCGTCAAGCCTTAAAAAAGGAAATGTCTCTGTTAAGCGCAGGGTTGAAGGAGATGATTACAGCGCCATAATGCCTTCAACGGCGTTTGTCCCGACCCAGGAACAGCTTATTGCGCTCAAGTCCATTAACAGGGCTGTGGATGCGGGTCTGCATGAAGTTTTTTTGCTTCACGGTGTTACCGGAAGCGGAAAGACAGAGGTGTATATGCAGGCAATAGGAAACGCGCTTAAAAAAGGCGGCGGTTGTATTGTGCTTGTGCCCGAGATATCGCTTACGCCGCAGGCTGTAGAGAGGTTCAAGGCCCGTTTCAGGGACAAGGTGGCAATTTTTCACAGCCGCCTTACGGCAGGGCAAAAATACCATGAATGGAAAAAACTTGCCGACGGCCTGTGCCGTATCGTGGTGGGTGCCCGTTCTGCCATCTTCTCGCCTGTCCGCGGCCTGGGCCTTGTGATAGTTGACGAAGAGCACGATACCTCATATAAACAGCAGGATGCGCCGCGATATCATGCCGTTGACGCGGCCATTATCAGGGCAAGGATCTGCGGCGCTGTTGTTGTGCTTGGGGGGGCGACGCCTTCTCTCGAGTCGTATTATAAGGCTTCATCGGGCGCGTATAAACTGCTGCGTCTAAGCGAGAGGATAGAGAAGAGGCCTTTACCCGAGGTGCGTATACTTGATATGCGTCAAGAGATAGTGGAGCGCAGAAAGAAGAGGATAATCTTTTCCAGGGCGCTTATTGAGCGTATGGAGAAGGTTATTCGCAACAATGAGCAGGCTATACTTTTTTTGAACCGCCGCGGATTTTCCACATATGCCTTTTGCAGAAAATGCGGCCATGTGGAGAGATGCGGCAAATGTAATGTCGCGTTAAATTATCATTCCGATAGAGATATACTTCTCTGTCATTATTGCAATTTTCACAAAAGGCCAGTTAATATCTGTCCCGTGTGCAAGGGGGGATATATAGATTATTTTGGTTTCGGGACGCAGCGCGTAGAGAGCGAATTAAGCAGGTATTTTCCTTCCATCGAAATAAGCAGGATGGACACCGATTCGACAAGAAAACGCGCCTCCCATGCGCAGATATTAAGCCAGTTTTCAAGCAGGAAAACCCAGGTCTTGATAGGGACCCAAATGGTTGCCAAGGGGCATGATTTTCCTATGGTAACACTTGTAGGCGTTGTTTTAGCAGACACATCGCTTAATCTGCCCGACTTCAGGGCGGGGGAGAGGACATTTCAATTGCTTACACAGGTGGCAGGCCGTTCAGGCCGGGGTGATGTGCCCGGCGAGGTGATCATACAGACATATATGCCCAACCATTATACGATCCAATGCGCCGTTAATCATGATTACCATGATTTCTATAATAAGGAATTGGCTTTCAGGAGGCAGCTTTGCCTGCCCCCGTTCTCGAATATTATTAATCTATGTCTTAGGTCTTTCAGGGAAGATGATGCCTGCAAGGCCTCCGAGGCCTTGGCAGCGCATATATTGAATAAAAAGCTTAACGGCTTGATAGAGCTGTCCGGCCCATGCCAGGCAATGATTTATAGGTTGCGCAGGCAGTATAGATGGAATATAATACTAAAGGTCAAGGACCTGGCGGTGTTTAACCCATTGCTCAAGGCGTGTTTAGGGGAATTCAAAAAGCCCCATAGAGTAATGCTTGCTATAGACGCAAACCCTGTGTAGGCAGGGTTTGCGTATGGGATTGACCTGATGAAAATAATATATTTTGGGACATCGGAGTTCGCCGTACCCTCTCTTAAGGTATTGGCCGAAAGCAGGCATGAGATCGCCTGCGTGGTCACCCAGCCAAAGAGAAAAAAAGGCAGAGGCCTGCGGCTGATGGATGGCCCTGTTGGAGAATATGCCCGCGCCCTATCGCTTGATGTGCTGGAATACGATGACGTGAATTCAGATATTGCCGTCCGCTCTTTTCGCGGCAAGGGCGCGGATATCTTTGTAGTCTCGGCGTTCGGCCAGATATTCGGCAAGGATCTGCTGAGTATACCCAGGCTGTATCCGGTCAATATACACGCCTCAATGCTCCCTCGTTACAGAGGGGCCTCTCCAATACAAAGGGCTATTATTAACGGCGATAAAAAAAGCGGCGTTACTATTATTGCTATGAATGGATTTTTAGACCAGGGCGATATTATAACAGCTGAAGAGGCGGATATCGCCGTCTCGGATGACGCGGTAACCTTATCGGACAAGCTTGCCGTGCTCGCGGCAGGGCTTATACTAAAGACGGTTGACAGGATAGAGTCAGGCATGGTAAAGTTTACGCGTCAGGATAATATTTATGCTACATACGCGCCAAGGCTTACGAAAGCGGATGGGCTTATACAATGGGATTTGCGCGCGGAGGATATCCTGAATAAGATACGGGGCTGCAGGCCGTGGCCCGGCGCGTACACGTTTGTGGATAAAAAATTACTGAAGATAATCCAGGCGCGTGCATATACTCCGGGGGACGAATATATCGCTCCTGGCAGGGTGACGGCCTCATCGGGAGGCGAGTTGATTGTCTCGTGCGCGCGCTCGGCCATAAAGCTGGAAGAGCTCCAGCTTGAGGGCAGGAGGCCGCTTAAGACCACGGAATTCTTAAGAGGGTATAATATAAAGCAGGGTACAATACTCGGATAGGGGAGGATATGCAGAAAGAATTTAATTTTTTAATGGCAATACATTTTCATCAACCGGTGGATACTGTTGGATTAGTGTTTGAGGAGATATCGGATAAATGCTATGAGCCCTTTCTTTACGCGATACAGGATTTCCCTTCCGTAAAGTTTAATCTGCATTACAGCGGTTCGCTGCTGGAATGGTTCAGGGACAACAGGCCCAATGTCCTGGAGCTCATTGCGCGTTTGATCGAGACTGGACAGGTTGAGATAGTCAGCGGAGGGTTTTACGAGCCCATACTCTCTTCTGTCAGCTATCAGGATGCCGCCGGGCAGATAGCGATGATGACGGGTTTTTTAAAGGCGAATTTCAAAACCACGCCTCAAGGTGCCTGGCTGGCCGAAAGGATATGGGAGCCGCAGATCCCGGAGATATTATCAGACGCGGGCATGAAATACACTATTATCGATGACCAGCACCTGATATATGCCGGCTGCAAAGAAGACCGGTTATATGGACATTACATGACGGAGTATAACGGTAAGACGCTGAATGTCATCCCATCTGATAAGCCGCTAAGATACGCCATACCTTTTCAACAGCCCCAGGCGAGTATCGAATATTTTAAGAAGATAGTCAGGGACTACGGCAGGCATACGGTCTGCTATGGTGATGACGGTGAAAAATTCGGGGCGTGGCCCAATACTTATAATACTGTTTACGAGAAGGGCTGGCTTAAGAGGTTTCTTCAACTACTGGAGAAGAATTCGTCATGGGTGAGGACGTGGAAAATATCGGATTATTTAAACCATGCCCGGGCTAATGGTATTATATATATACCCAATGTCTCATATGAAGAGATGAATGAGTGGTCATTGCCTGCCGATGCCGCGGAGTCTCTTGAGACGCTGAAGCAGTACCTGAAAAAACGCAATATGTTGGATAAATACAGCCTATTTTTAAGGACAGGGACATGGAAGAATTTCCTGATAAAATACCCGGAGTCCAACCATATACATAAAAGGGTGGCGTTGGCAAGCAGAAGGTTTTATGCCGTTGAGGCATCCGGCCTGCCTCCGGCACAGCCTGCCGGGAGTGCCGACTTCGACTTGCTGACAAGGGCAAAGAGGGAGATATATAAAGCGCAATGCAATTGTGTTTATTGGCATGGGGTATTCGGAGGGTTATACCTGTATCATCTGCGCGCCTCGCTTTTCAAGCACCTGATTGAGGCCGAGAGGCTTTTAGACATTCTGGAGGCGAAGAAAGAGCCCAGGTTGGAGATAGATGAGATTGATTTTGACTGCGACGGGGAAAATGAGTTGATAGTCTCTACATCTAAGAACACTATTATTATCGACAATGCCCATGGCGGGGCTGTAACCGAATGGTCATTGAAGACCAAACCTCTTAATATAGTTAACACGCTGGCAAGACGGCGGGAGCCCTATCACAGAAAGGCCAAGAAAAAGATATTTTATGATAATTACAGGAGAGGCTTATTTATAGATCGCTTCTTGCCTCCGGATATCAGCCTTAAGTCGCTTAAGCATAACCAATATACGGAGCGCGGTGATTTCGCCCAGGGCCGTTATCAGGTCTGCGATACCAGACCCGTGGACGGTATAGGTGTTTTAAGGCAGGGTATTGTCAACGGCAGCCAGATCATGCTAAGAAAGATATTCACGTTCGGCAAAGAGAAAGAGACGATCAGGGTCAGCTATACCTTTGATAATCTCTCCTTAAAACCAATGGAATTTCAATTCGCGCCCGAATTAAACTTTTCCATAACACAGGATGACAGGGAGAGCTGCCTCCCGAATGCCGAAAATATAAAATTCCACGACAAGATTGAGGGGATAAGAGTGGATATTGATTTCTCGCAGGCCTCGCTTTGTCTTTTTAGATACCCTGTTTACACCCTGTCCCAAACCCAGGAGGGGCTTGAAGATAATTATCAGGCAACGTGTATTATCCCCGTGTTCCAGATAGCTGTTGGAAAAGATTCCTCGGCAGGTGTGGAGATAAGTATATCCATAAAGGATAATGTGTAATTCATCTATCCCTTCTGCAGGCATGGTAATGCCGACAGAAGTGGCTATTACTAAAACTCGACAGATATCGCCTTGCGATAGCGTTTCGCGTTATCCTCTGTTTGGATCGTCCCGGCTTTAGGTATTATAAAAATCTGCCGGTAGATGCTGCTTGGCCAATTTAAAAAATCTCTTGCGCTTATATCGTTATATGTTATAATAACACACTAATATAGTCTGAAACCTTTATTTAAAACAATCAGGATGATATGCCCCAACTGCGCAAAGACCCTGTTATCGGCCGCTGGGTCATCATAGCGACAGAGCGTGCTAAGAGGCCCAATGACTTCAAGCAGATATCGGCGGATATAACCGAGGTTATGCCTTGTCCGTTTTGCGAGGGCAATGAATCTCTTACGCCGCCGGAGATAAGGGCCGTCAGAAGTCCCGGGTCAAGGCCCAACGGTCCGGGGTGGGACGTAAGGGTGGTACCCAACCTGCATCCTGTATTGCGCATAGAGGGGGATTTAGATAAACAGCCCCACGGCATATATGATATGATGAATGGTGTGGGAGCTAATGAGGTCATTATTGAGACCCACGAACACACGGAACACATGAGTTCTTTGAAATATGAGCAGATAGCTAAGGTCCTGATGGCATATAAAGAACGGATAGTGGATTTAGAAGGTGATACACGGTTTAAGTATGTTCTTGTGTTCAAAAATCACAAACCTGCTTCAGGGGCGACAAAGATCAGGCATTGCCGCAGCCAGCTGATAGCGCTTCCCGTGTGTCCTAAGAGTGTCAAGGGTGAGTTGATAGGCGCGAAGAGGTATTTTGAATACAAGGATAGATGTGTTTTTTGCGATATTATTTCACAGGAGTTAAATGACAAAAAGCGGCTCATACTGGATATAGACGGATTTGTCGCTATATCTCCTTTTGCCGCGCGGTTTCCCTTTGAGACATGGATATTGCCCAAAAAACATTCCGCGGATTATACAAGTATAATCGATGTTGACGCGAATGGGCTTGCCAAGGTTCTTAAGGAGATATTGTTCCGCATGCACCGTCTGCTTTCCGATCCGCCTTTTAATTATATAATTCATACGGCCCCGTATAGGCGCGCGAAGAAGGGTTATTGGGGTACGATCGAGAACGATTATCATTGGCATATTGAGATAATACCGCGTCTGACAAGGGTCGCAGGTTTTGAATGGGGCACAGGTTTTTATATAAACCCGATGCCTCCCGAAGACGCCGCCAGGTTTTTGCGCGAGGCTTAATAGTGTATTGCGTAATTGCCGTGCGGCCGCTTCTATTGAATAAGCTCTGATGACGCATATTTAGGATGGGTTGTGTATATGGGTGAGTTGAGATTAGATCCGATGACAGCAAGGTGGGTTATAATCAGCAATGAGAAGGACTTTGGCCCAGAGGGTTATGATATAGAAAGCCCGAGTATAGATGGCAGCGGGGCATGTCCTTTTTGCCCTGGTAATGAGAGATTGACCCCCCCGGAGGTTGACGCGGACAGGCCTTCCGCATCAGGCGCGGACACGCCCGGCTGGGTGACAAGGACAGTGCCCAATAAATTTCCGGCTTTAAAAAATGAACCTGATCTCGAAAGGTCCGGTATCGGCGTGTTTGACATGATGAACGGTATAGGCGAACATGAGGTTATCATCGAGGACACGGATCATAATAAACAGCTTGCGGACCTAAGCATAGAACAGATAAAGAGGATAATATACGTCTATAAACGGAGGTCTATCGAGCTTGGCAGAGATGAGAGATTTAAGTATGTCCTGATATTCAAAAATTACGGCCTCGCAGCAGGGGCCTCGTTGGAGCACAGTCACACGCAGCTTATATCACTTCCCATAGTGCCCAAGCGCGTCATGGAAGAGCTTGAGTGCGCTCAAAGGTATTATGATTATAAGGAGAGGTGCGTATTTTGTGATATTGCCAGACAGGAGTTGGACTATAGGCACAGGGAGATATGCGAAAATGACGATTTTGTAGCCTTCTGCCCGTTTGCGTCAAGATCGCCCTTTGAGATATCCATTATACCGAGGCGTCATCAGGCCTATTTTACGAATATAAGCGATGGCCAGATAGAAAATTTCGCGAGGATATTAAAAGAGATTCTTATGCGCGTAAGGCAGGCATTACATAATCCACCTTACAATTTTATTATACACACGACACCTTTAAACGGCAACAATTCGAGCAATGATTTTCACGTCTATTATCATTGGCATGTTGAGGTGATGCCGAAGCTTAGCAAGATAGCCGGTTTTGAGTGGGGCAGCGGATTTTATATTAATTCGACTTCACCCGAGACGGCCAGCAGGTATTTAAGAGAAGCGGTAATTTAATCAAGGGATATTCCATCGTCTCCGGGAAAGCGCGGGATAACAGCCCCGACCCGTGGGGGAAAAGGATACCTTAAATGAAGAAGAGAGTCTTAGGAAAGCCCAACAAAAAATATTTCAAAAGGAGGCTTGAGACCTTATTTTCTTCTAAAAAATTCAAGGAGGATTAAATGGCAATAAAGGTAGGTATCAACGGCTTTGGAAGGATAGGTCGCAATGTGTTCAGGTCGGCGGTTGAGGGCAAGGTCAAGGACGTAGAGTTTGTGGCGGTCAATGACTTGACGGACGCCAAGACCCTGGCACATCTTTTAAAGTATGATTCAAATTTCGGTGTATTTCCTTCAAACGTAAGCGTTGAAGGCGGCGCGATAGTTGTCGACGGCAAAAAACTCACGGTATTTGCGCAGAAGGATCCGGCACAGATACCCTGGGGCAAGCTTGGTGTAGATGTTGTGCTTGAATCCACAGGTATTTTCCGTGACGCCGAAAAGACACAGAAACATATAGATGCCGGCGCGAAAAAGGTCGTTATATCCGCCCCGGCCAAAGGCGATATCGCGACATTTGTTTTAGGTGTTAATGAAGAAACCTATAATAAGTCGCAACATCACATAGTATCAAACGCCTCATGCACCACAAACTGTATAGCGCCTGTCATTAAGGTCCTTATGGAAAATTTTGGGGTAAAAAAAGGTCTTATGACCACTATACACGCCTACACCAACGATCAGTGCATATTGGATTTGCCGCACAGTGACCTAAGGCGCGCGCGCGCGGCCGCTTTGTCGATGATACCTACCACAACAGGCGCGGCAAAGGCCGTTGGCCTTGTTATCCCGGAGCTTAAAGGAAAGCTTGACGGTCTTGCCATAAGGGTGCCGACACCGACCGTTTCTATTGTCGATGTCGTGGTGCAGGTCGACAGGCCCGCCGCGAAAGAAGATATCAATAATGCCTTAAGGAAGGCGGCCAACGGCAAGCTAAAAGGCATACTCGGTTTTAGCGACGAGCCCTTAGTCTCCATAGACTTTAAAAAATGCCCGCTATCCTCTATCGTTGATACGGAGCAGACATTCTGTATGGCAGACATGGTTAAGGTGTTGTCGTGGTATGACAATGAATGGGGTTATTC
>JBAZLY010000016.1:0-24775 GCA_041650035.1 Candidatus Omnitrophota bacterium
AAGCCCCTGGACGCGGATAACACGCGACGAGTTCTCTCGTATCCAATCCTCGCCAGTTATACCGCAGTCAAGCGTGCCATCTTCAACATACCTCGACATCTCCTGCGCGCGTATCAGCACTGGGTCTAATTCATTATCATCAATGGACGGAAAATATGACCTGCTGCCGATACTGATATTGAAACCGGCCTTCTTTAATACCCTTAATGTGGCTTCTTGCAGGCTGCCCTTTGGCAGCCCTATCTTTAATATCTTTTCCATATAAATACCTCGTGAATGTCTACCCTAATCTGCTTATATAATATACAGTTAAATAATATTGGTGTCAATATAATACGTAACCAGCCGAAATAACGATAAATACCCGGCAATAAACCCTCGCCCAAACCGGTGGAAAAAGGCTAAATAGCGCCAATAAGCATATCAAGCTCTCTCTTGCTGAAACAGGCCTTTTTTAACCTTAATAATCCTTTTATCACGCGCGCCCTGGCCTCGCGTTCAACCATAAGGCTTCTTAAATACGCCTCCTGCATGCCCCTGCCAAGGGTAATGAGACCGTGTTTTTTCATAATAATGCAATCATGCTTTTTGCAGGCCTTCTCGATCAAACGCGCTAATGCAGAGGATCCGGGAGAGGCAAAATCCACACAGGTAACGGCCCTGTTTATATAAGCGGCATATTCCATGGTAACAGGCCTTGCCGAGGCAGTTTCGGAGAACATAAGCTTGGTAAAAAAAGGGTGCGTATGGAATACGGCTCTAATGTCGGACCGCTGCCTGTAGCAGGCCGCGTGCAGGCGGTATTCACAACTGGGTACTTTTTCCAATCCCTGCACAGTGGGACAGTTTATATCCAATGGCACAAAGTCATCCGGGCGCAACGCCTCAAACAAACAACCCGCGGACTTTATAAAAAAACGCTTACCATCTCTGGCGCTTAGATTACCGCTTGAGCCTACCGTAAGTCCGTCAGAGGCCATCCTGCGCGCATACCTGGCCAGATCCTTCTTTATCCTATCAATTTTCATCGTGCCTGGATTATATCATATGTGGCGCGTACTGTCTAATATGTTTTCGATTATTCAATTGTATTCGATTACATTTCGAGTGCGGTGCATTTCGAGCGGCGCATTTCGCTTGTTTTCACTTGTAAACATGGGTCAGCTTATGTATAATGATGTGGCAATAAATCATACACCTAAAAAGGAGTTTTATATGCTTAAACCATTACGCAATAAAAAAGTAATGAAGGCAGTCATGTGGCTGCTTGTCATAATATTTGCCGCCTGGGGCGTAGGCAGTGTGGCATTAAGCGGCAAGTCATATGCCGGTATAGTATTCGGCAAAAAAATATCCCTGCAAGAATATAATAAAAGTTATGCCTCTGTCTTAAATAGGGCGCGCATCATGTACGGCGATGAACTGGCCAAGGTTGAAAAATTCCTGAACCTCAACAGCCAGGCATGGGACAGGATAATACTATTACGCGCAGGGGCAAAGGAAAGAATTAAGGTGCCAAATCAGCAGGTCATAGAAAGAATCGCCGCACTGCCGTTCTTTCAGCGAAACGGTGTTTTCGATAAAGACATCTATAATTATATCACCACGAGTGTCTTGCGCGTCACGCCCAGGGATTTTGAGGAATCAGTCAGGGGAGACATTATTATTGATAAGCTCATTTATCTAAAAACAGATGGCGCACACCCTTCAGAGGATGAGATACGTCAGGCCTATATCAAGGCCAATCAGCTTGCGGATATATCTTTTATTGTTATAAAAGATAATATGTTTTTAAACGAAGTCTCCATACATGAGGCTCAAGCAAAGGCATACTATGAAAAACACAAGAAAGAATTACTAACACCTGCCACGGCAGGCGGGGCATATCTTGAATTTCCGTTCAATGACGACAAGGAAGATGCTGCGTTTGCGGCCAACAGCGCATGGGTCAAGATAAAGAAAGGCGAAACGCTTGACGGTATCGCAAAGGAATTCAACCTTCAGCTTAAGGATACGGGCATTTTCCCAGTGACACTTGATATCTCCAGCACAGACATCCCATACCCTTTAGTCCTGGCCTCTTTCGGTTTGGAAAAATCCAAGGTAAGCGATGTCATTGAAGGCAAGGATAGATTCTACATATTGCAGCTGGGATCAAAAAAAGCTTCGCGCCGGATGACATTTGATGAAGCAAGGGACAGCGTAAATGCTGTGCTTACAGATGAGATCGCCTCTTCACTATCCTTTGCCCAGTCGCAGAATATCATGAACAAGATGCAATCACAGACAAAGTCTTTAGAAGATATGGCTAAGGAATCAAACCTATCTGTCAATAAATTGAACAATGTATCAAGAAACAGTCAGGTTGATAATATGACCCCGGCAAAGGATTTTCTAAATGAGTCATTTGCCGTTGAGGCGGGTAAAACAGCAGGACCGATAAAGATTCCAGGCGGTTGGGCCATATCAAGACTTGATTCCATTACTCCATTAGATGAGGAATCGTACAAAAGGGACAGGGATTCATTCGCCTCAAAACTTACCCGGGAAAAGGAAAATGAGGTCTTCAAGAAATGGTTTCAGGAAATAAAACAAAAGGCAAACTTAAAAGAAAACCTCTAAGCAATTAAAATATTATTACCCTATTACAGATGTTTTTGATTTTTGTTCGGAGCGCTATCGCGCTTGAGCTGGGAACAGCGTGGTGCTCAAGTTCAAAGCGTCTGTAATGTTGATAATGTTTTTGGGGTAATTCTAACAATCAAGCGCTTGCCTGAATCGTTTTGTCAACAACTATAAAATGTGGTAATATATACGCTATTGTTTCTCTTAAATGGTTTCTTGTGCCAAGTAGTATCACAGAAACCTCTTTATGCTTTATAAAATCTGCATATACACTCTCGCATGTTCTGCTGTCACTTGTATTTATTTTAGAG
Organism: Candidatus Omnitrophota bacterium; assembly: GCA_041650035.1. Taxonomy (GTDB): domain Bacteria; phylum Omnitrophota; class Gorgyraeia; order JABMRG01; family JABMRG01; genus JAQUQI01. Next base: position 2,937 of record JBAZLY010000016.1, read on the forward strand.
CCTCTTATAACCGAGTTGAGCACAATAGCAATACCCTTTTGGTAAAGTTTTTTTACCAGATCATTTCTTTTTAGAAAAAGCTGGCCTGGCATTTGTACAACATCAAAATCCCGTATTAACTCCTCCTTAATTGCTGTCTCTAGAACGCCTTCTTTTGAAATTGATACGCCTATATAATTGATCCCTCCGTATCTTTCACTTTTCATCCTTTGCATCTGACTCATTATATTTTCATTTCTCAAAACCCTTAGAGTTGTACCGTGAATATATAAAAGGTCTATCCTGCCTAAGCGCCTTATACTTCTTTTTACTGAAGCAACCAGCCTCTTTTTGGAATGATCTAAAACCGACCGCTCCGTGTCAATATCAAATTCCTCACCCCATTTTGTAGCTATAAATGCTCTCGAATACCAGTCTGGATTATCCTGGAGTATTTCACCTAATATCTGTTCAGCTAAGCCATAAGCTGCTGCAACATCCAACATTACTCTTCCTTCCTTGTTTGTTAAATTATTAAAAACTATTTCTAAATATTTTTCGATTTCAGATCGATCTGGAAACCTGTACTTATCATTATTCATAGGCCACCGACGGCCAAACCAGATCGAGCTAGAACCAAATATATAAAATTCCAAACCTGTTTTTCCAAACTTCCTTATATAAGACTGCTCTGCCTTTTTCATTTCATTATCCCTTCTTTCGTTAGAAGTCAACAAGAAAGCTACCGGATCTTTTTCGCATAAGGTGAAAGCCGTCGGCCTTAATGAAGATACATTTGATATGCTTAAGCAAACCAAAGTCTCAAAAAATATAAAACTTAAAATACATAGCGTTATTAGCATTACTACCTATCTCTCTATTTTGTTTATATCAATTTTTTTCTTTATTACCAATAAGGTTGATATGCAGCAAAAGATCATTCCCCTATAATTTCCGTCCCTTGCTTTATCAACCAACAGCTTCTCCTGCTCAACCAGTGTCCGTTGAATATTTTTTTCATCCGGAGTTAACATCTTGATCACCTTTTTTCATGGAAACCTTCCATAATAATTTATAAAAAACTCCTCTCTTTTAGCATGACTGCCTCTCCAGAATTGTAGCTTTTATTTTGCAGTGTCTTCCGGTTGTTCTTGCACTTGGATTAAGTAATATATTAACCGCCTCCCGCCCAATAATATCAACTGGGCATAGCATGGTAGTTAGACCGGGATCCGTATAACCGCCTATATCTAAACCGTCAAATCCTATTACAGACACATCGGATGGACATTTCAATCCAGATTTTTTTATGGCTTTTATTGCTCCTATGGCCATCTGATCATTCAGAGCAAATATAGCATCCGGTCTGTGCGCTTTATTTAAAACCTTCATAGACACTGCATAACCTGAACGTTCTGAACCATCTCCATGAAAAATAAACTCCTCTTTAATCTTTAGTCCATTACCAGCCATAGCCTTTTCGTATCCCTTAAGGCGCTGCCAAAAATCTTTTTTTCCAGCGGTAATCACACAAATATTCTTATATCCTTTAGAAATTAAAAAAGAAGCTCCATCATGACCACCTTTAAAATTATCCAGATTAATTGTATAAATATTTTTGCCTCGCATATAAGCATTTAATATAACGATAGGATTATCGAATGTCTTTATAGCCTGTTCATCAATAAAATAATCACCGCAATACGATGAAATAATAATTCCGCATAGTTTTAAAGATCTTGCCTCTGTTATAAATTGATTCAACTCCATTCCCTTCTTCATAATGATGGGCCTTACGGAGTATCCCTTTTGAGCAGAACAGCTTGTAACAGTTGCTATCAATTTTATAAAAAAGTCATTATAAAAAACAGAATCAAACACAGCCGGAATCATCAAACCTATGTCAAAAGATTTACCTGTAACCAAAATCTGGGCAGTAATATCCTTGATATAATTATACTTCTTTGCTGCCTGCAAAATTTCTTTTCTTGTCTCTTCTTTTACGCTATAAGGACATGAATTTAAAGCACGAGATATAGTGCCTACTCCAAATCCTGTCTTTGCTGATATGTCTTTAATAGTGGTTTTCATATAAGCGTTCTTTTTTGGAAACGATTCCATAATTAATATACCATATATGTGCAAGAAGTCAGGGGGTACATAGGAAATTTTTTCCACCATTAAAAACATAAAAATTATGCGTTTTGGATTATTGTGATGGCCCAGTTAATCCAGACACACCCTATTCATTTCTATGGGGTTATTACAAATTTGGTAGAATTGAGATCAAAATAGGAATATGCTTGGAATAAGATGGTAGCCTCAACGGGATTTGAACCCGTGTTACCAGAATGAGAATCTGGCGTCCTGACCGGGCTAGACGATGAGGCCACACGGCAACAAGACGTTATTGTAACCAAAATAGACAAATATTTCAACACTTTTATAAAAACGGGCAGGATAATAATAATCCTGCCCGTTAACAGCGGCTAAAAAGCAATCTCTAAAACTTTATTGTGCAACCGCCGCTTCCCGCTGTTTCTCCAATAAACCTGCCTTCAACATTAAGCGAAATATTTTCAGGTGACACTATCTCACAACCTGTAATAAACAAGAGCTTCTTGTCGTTCTCACCCTTGCCAAGATTATAAGAACCATTGACCGTCGAAAACCTTACCTTTGTCTCTGAATCCGCGTATGCCAAACCGACATAGGGAAGTACTGAATAAGGGGTGGCCGGATTTTGCTTGTCCCCTCCTACAATAAACTCCATACTCAATATTCCGGATATCTGCCACTGGCTTATCTTAAACTCCGTAGCACTGATGGTAGATGATGCCCCATCAATGCGCGCGCTACTTATATCGGGATTGGCATAAAAATAATGGCCGTCTAAGCTTAAGCGTAGTCTGTGTTCCTGCGACTCAAAGGCTAAGACCTTCATACCAAAACCAGCGCCAAAATCCTTATCGGAATACGCCTTTATGCTGGTGCCTGACTGCTCCCATTTTGTCTTAAGATTTACGACACCAAACTTCGCGTAAGGCTCAAACCTGTCACCTATATTATAGCCTAAACGCAGCAGGTACTCCTGCCCTTCCACCTTTACGTCGGTAAGCGATGTATCTACCTTAAGCTCTCTCTTAAACACGTTGTTGAATTCAAAGCCGAGTTTTAACGGGCCCATGCCTGAATCCTTAAGATGCGCTATACCCGCGCCATAAGGCACCTTAGGATCTGAGGTATTACCCGCTGTCTGGGCAAAACCCGTACCTGCCAAGAATAACAATATTATAGCCGTCACTAAACATCTAAACATCCCCACCTCCTGCGTTAAAACAAAACCGACTCAAGATGAGCCGGTTTGGTAAACATAAAATAATAACACAAAATTGAACGTATCAGTTTCCCCACCGACTTGATACCTTTCTTTTACTATATATTAATATGATGCCACTGTAAAGAACAAAGTGACGTCTCTATTACTTTTTTGTTTCGCCGACAATAAGCGGCACCTTGCTTAACTGCCTCTGCGCCTTGTTCATCTTATTGATCTCTTCAATTTGCTTGCGCTGCTTATCTATCTCTTCCATCCGTTTGAAATTATCCATAGACCGGCTGGTATTCATTTCCTGTATCCTTTTTATCCTGTCCACCTGCTCCTGGGTTCGGCGCAGGTCTTCAAGCCTTTGCTTATCAACAGAATTTAAGGACAGCTTCTGCATGTCCGCTGGCTGCGCGGCAATACTTTGCGCCGCGGGTTTTATATCCGCAGTCGTGTATTTTTCAACTCTTTTAGGTTCATTGGCAATGCCCGCATCTATCGTGGTTACATCAGGCTTTTTAACGTCAGGGACCGGGTGCTGTGCTTTCGGGTCTTCAGCGGACTTGTTTTGAGGAGCTAATTCAGGTTTTTTATCTGCCGCCGGCTCAACGGTTGCCTCCGGTTTGTTTGTCCACTTTTCCCAGAATGCAGCACGTGCGCAGTCAGCAGGGGCAAAAATAATCATCAGGGCCAATAAAAACAATATCGTGCATCTTGCCATCATGGTTAACCTCTCCTAATTTTTTTGGTGCGAGGAGGGGGAGTTGAACCCCCATAAGGTTGCCCTTACTAGGCCCTCAACCTAGCGCGTCTGCCAATTCCGCCATCCTCGCATTTTTTATGAAATTGAGTATAGCAAAAATACCCTTAACAAGCAAGGGGAAAACACCTATGGGTAGAGCTACGGGTAAAACGATTAAAAATATCCTTGAACAAGGGTTTTATTGTAGTATAATATCCAAAAACGGGGGCAGCATAAAAGATGAATAACATAAGTTTAGTATTATTAAGGCACGGCGAAAGCCTTTGGAACAAGGAAAATCGCTTTACAGGCTGGACCGATGTTGATCTATCCGAAAAGGGTATCGGTGAAGCCAGTAAGGCCGGACAGACACTTAAACAAAAGGGTTTTACATTTGATGTGGCATTTACCTCTGTTTTAAAACGCGCGATAAGAACACTATGGATTACCCTTGACGCGATGGACCTTATGTGGATACCCGTATCGCGCTCATGGCGCCTAAATGAAAAACATTACGGCGCCCTGCAAGGACTCAATAAGTCCGAGACAGCTCAAAAATACGGCGAGGATCAGGTACTCCTGTGGCGGCGCGCCTATGATGTCCAGCCTCCTGCCCTTGAAAAAAATGACCCGCAACATCCGTGTAATGACCCGCGTTATAAAGATATCGGAAAGGATAATACACCATCCACCGAATGTCTAAAAGATACTTTTAACCGTTTTCTCCCGTATTGGCATAATGAAATAGCGCCTGTTTTGAAAAAAGGCAAAAGGGCGCTGATATCCGCGCACGGAAACAGCCTGCGGGCGCTTGTAAAATACCTTGATAATATCCCTGATTGCGAAATAGTTAAACTTAATATACCAACTGGCATACCGCTTGTCTATGAACTTGACGGGAATTTGAAGCCGATTAGGAACTATTATCTCGGAGATGCTGAAAAAATCAAAAAGGCTATGGACGCCGTTGCAAGCCAGGGCAAGGTAAAGAAGCAATAGTGTTTATTTTTTCATAATATATTCTATAACGATATCAGCCTGTTTAGCGGCAGCGATATTAACCGCGGGCGACAACACCGGCGCGTCTTCTGCGCCCGTTTCAAGATCTCCTATTAATACAAAATTCTCTTTTACGCGATGGACCCTTATCCTGTCTGTGTTTCCCATGCCCGCTATACCCGACGCCGAGACTATAAATTTTCCTTCACCCAACAGGGCCTCGGCTATCATCACTTTTTCAGAAACGCTATCAAGCGCTTCAACGACCACCTGACAGCCGTCTAATATATCTTTGATATTTTCAGCATCTATCTTTTTTTTAACTATGTCAAGCTCAAGCCCGGGGTTTATAGCCATGAGGTTTTGGGCCAGGGCATCGGGCTTGGACATGCCTACTTGCGCGTAAAAAAAGAACTGCCTGTTTAGATTAGACCTTTCAACAAGGTCAAAATCAATAAGCCTTAATCTCGTTATGCCCGCTCTTACAAGATTAAAAGCGCAATTACTGCCGAGACCGCCGCAGCCGGCTATAGCCACCCTGATAGAACCCGCCTTGCCAGCGTAATCCTTACCAAGCCCTGCCCTTAATAATTCAATAAATTTGGCCATCAGATATTCATCCAGTCTTTAAACACGGGCTGATAGCCCTTTTGTTTAAGCAGGCCCTTAATGTCTTTTACGGTCCTTTTATCGGAGGTGCTGAACTGCTCAAGCCCTCCGGTTAACGGGTCTTCGGACAACCACCCGGACACGGATGTCGCTGATTGCGCAGATATCTTCGTAACACCAAGGGCAAGCATATTGTCCCTAAATGTCTCGCTCTCTCTTGTTGATAACGTAATCCCAACCTTTGGAAGAAATATCCTTAGCGCCAGGACCAACTGCGCGATATTGGAATCTGTTACGTTAAAACCTGGTACAAAATTCGCGCCCGTGTGTCTTATGCGCGGCACAGACACGCCTATTTCAGCCGCTGGGAAATTATCATGCAGATACCAGGCATGAAGACCTGCGAAAAAACCGTCTATACGAAAATCATTAAGCCCCAACAGAGCGCCTATGTTAACCGCCCTGATTCCCCGCCTCAATGCCCTTTCGGGCGCCCCAAGCCTAAAGACATAATCCTTCTTATCGCCGCTCCTATGCACGCAGGCATATATCCTTCTATCATAAGTCTCCTGATAGACCGTCAAAGAATCCGCGCCGGCGGCTATAACTTGCGCGTATTCATCTTCAGATAGAGGATAAACCTCTATGGAAACAGAATCAAAATATCCTTTCAAAAGCGCCGCGCAATCGCTTATATAAGACACCGGGCTCATCTTTTTTGAGTCACCGGTCAAAAACAGTATATGCCTTAGCCCGGTTGCTGAAATGCGGCGAGCCGCCTGCTCAACCTCTGTCAGGGAAAGTTTTGTCCTGCGGCTCTTGATACCGGCATTATATCCGCAATAAATACAGTCATTATCGCAAAAATCCGAGACATATAACGGGGTATAAAGCTGTATAGCCCTGCCAAAATTGCGCAGGGTGATATCGCGCGCCCTGACGGCCATATCCTCAACACGGCAAAATGCTTTCAGAGAAAGCAATTTCAAAAAATCGAGCGGGTTTAAAATTTCCTTATTTAGTACAGAATCGATATCCCTATCTTTAACAGATGCCAACAAGGCATTAATATCCCCGGCATCATATTGTTTAATCGTGTCAATAAAACTCATACCTTATTCCCATCCCGCAAAAAACCTGTTAAAGGGGATGAGGCGCAAGCCGCGCGCGGCGCCGGCAAAGCAGATCCGCTTAAAATATAATGCGTCCTTCCGGCATTGACAGCAAAGTCAAATGCCTTTGCCTCCATAACAGGGTCCTTGGATATAGCAATAGCCGTGTTAACAAGCACGGCATCACAACCTAATTCCATGCATGCCGCGGCATCAGCAGGACTGCCCAATCCCGCGTCAACAATAACAGGCACATCAAGCTCATTTACCATTATCTTGACTATCTCTTTGGTCTTAAATCCCCTTCCGCTGCCGATAGGCGCGCCCAAAGGCATTACTGCCGCCGCGCCTGCCTTAGCCAAGGCCCTGGCTATTATCAAATCCGGATTCATATACGCAAGCAGTATAAAACCCTCCGAAACAAGCGTTTCCGTTGCCTTTAGGGTCTCAACATTATCCGGTAGAAGATATTTATTGTCTGGTATCACCTCTATCTTTATCCATCTGCCGCAACCCATGGCCCGGGCAAGACGGGCTATCCTGATAGCTTCATCCGCGTTCCTGGCCCCCGATGTATTTATCATAATGATACAGTCCGAAGGGATATAATCCAATATATTCTCATCGTCCGACTTCTCATCCACGCGCCTTAACGCCACCGTTACCATCTGGCACCCGCAGGCCTTGATAACATCGCCTATAACACGTTTGTCCGGAAATTTCCCGGTGCCTACAAAAAGCCTGCTGTCAAATGATCTATCCGCTATCCTTAAGATATCCGACATGCTATCCTCCCCCGACAAAACTTACTATCTCAACAGTATCCCCTTCTTCAAGCATTACCTCGTTCCATTTATCCTTCGGGATTATATTATGATTATGCTCTATTACAATAGCCTTCCCGGACAACCCCTTTATCCTGATAAGCTCTTGCAAATCGCTTATATCTTTTATATCCTGGAACCGGCCGTTAATTTTTATCCGCATGGTCTAATCTGGTTTTCCGGCGCGTAAAGCCTGTTTAAGCCGTCTCACCCTAAGCCTGATATTATAAGCTTCTGTTATCGCCCGTATAACCGCTATATTTTTTACACCTATAGCAGTTAATATACCGATATTGGATAGGCTTATCCCACCGATAAAAATAACAGGTTGACGACAATCTGCTAATACCTGCCCTATCCCGCTTGTGCCAATCTGATAATCCTTTGTCTTGGTCGTGAACACGGGGCCAAAGGCTATATAATCAAAATCCTGCTTCCTTGCCACCAAAAACTGCTCCACAGAATGCGTCGATATGCCTATCATCTTGTCCCTGCCAAGTATATCGCGGGCCAGGGGCAACGGGTATCTTTTAACATCCTCCTGCCCAAGATGGACCCCGTCAGCATCAAGCCTTTTCGCGGCAATGGGGTCATCATTGACAATAAATGGAACAGAGCTTTTCCTGCATAGGGACCGGATACCTTTTGCGGACCTTAAAAGTTCCTGACGTGAAAGCGACTTTTCCCTTATCTGCAGAACACTGATACCCGCCTCGATTGCTTGAGAAGCCACATCCAAGATCGGCCTGCCTTTTGTATTCTCTGAACATAATACAAGATACAAGGTATAGTCTTTGATAGTATACATAAAAAAACCTATGTTGTCAGCATAGGTATAAAAAGGCCTTTTAACTCCCTACGCTGGCATTACCCAGCCTGCTTAAGCAAACACACTAAAGCAGGTCCACCCAGGCCTAACCCAAATAGGCTAAAGGCACAAAAGACGGATCAGGTTCAACGGGTCTCCTGTCCAAACACAAGACTCTCAGGCCTATATCAGGCCTCCCCTATATAATATTATTACAGCATAGCCTGGTAATAATGTCAATGGATTTCAGGCATCAGTGATAGCCAAAGGACGACAGGCCTTTATTGCCTTTTTTCAATATTGGCCCAGGTGTCCCGGAGCCCGACTATGCGGTTAAACACAAGCCTATCTTTGGTGGAATCCTTATCAAGGCAAAAATAGCCCTGTCTCTCAAATTGATATGAAGTTCCGGAAACCGCGCTGGATAAACAGGGTTCAATATAAACCGGGTATATTTTTTTAAGCGATCCAGGATTCAGATTAGCCCTATAATCCTCACCTTCCTTAACATCCTCCGGATTGGGTTTAGTAAAGAGATGGCTGTAGAGACGCGCCTCGGCCTTGCCGGCATGCCCTTGCGAGACCCAATGCAATGTCGCCTTCGGCCTTCTGCCGTCAGGGGAATCCCCGCCTCGCGTAGCAGGGTCATATGAACACCTCAACTCTGTTATATTGCCTTCTTCATCCTTTACCACTTCCTCGCATCTTATAAAATACGCGTATCTTAATCTTACCTCTTGGCCTGGGGATAAGCGGAAGAATTTTTTAGGCGGGTCCAACCTGAAATCATCCTTTTCTATATATAGATACCTGCTAAATGGTATCTTCCTTGTGCCATAGCCTTCATCCTCTGGGTTATTTACCGCCTCCAACAATTCCTCTTTTCCCTCCGGGTAATTGACTATGGTAACCTTGACAGGGTCAAGTACTGCCATTGCGCGCTGCGTCGTTTTATTCAGCTCCTGCCTTATACTGTTTTCAAGCACCGCTATATCAACAACACTATTCGTTTTGGATACCCCTATATCCTTGCAGAAATTCCTGATAGATTCAGGCGTGTATCCGCGCCTTCTAAGGCCTGCTATGGTGGGCATACGCGGGTCGTCCCACCCGCTAACATCCTTATTTTTTACAAGCTCTATCAGCTTTCTTTTGCTAAGTATCGTATAGGTCAAATTCAGCCTGGCAAACTCTATCTGACCGGGATGAAAGATATCTAATATCTCAAGTATCCAGTCATACAAAGGTCTATTATTTTCAAACTCAAGCGTGCAAATGGAATACGTTATGCCTTCTATGGAATCAGAGATACAATGCGCGAAATCATACATAGGATATATCGCCCACTGCCCGCCTGTCCTGTGATGCAAGCTTTTCTTTATCCTGTAAAGAGCGGGATCGCGCATAACTATATTGGGATGGGCCATGTCTATCTTGGCCCTCAAAACACGCGTGCCGTCTTCAAATTCGCCCTCTTTCATCCGTTTAAAAAGGCCGATATTTTCTTCTACGCCTCGCTGGCGAAAGGGGGAGTCTTTGCCCGGAGCTTTGAGACTACCCCTGTATCTTCTTATCTCATCGGGACTTAAATCGCAGACATAAGCCTTTCCCATTTCAATTAGCTTAACCGCGTATTCATATAAACGATCAAAGTAGTCCGAGGTATAGAACAGCCTTTCCTGCCAGTCAAAGCCAAGCCAACTGACGTCCTCTTCAATAGAGTCGATGTATTCTATATCCTCTTTATCCGGGTTTGTATCATCAAAGCGCAAATTGCATAACCCGTCATAATCCTTGGCAATACCAAAATTCAGGCATATCGATTTCGCGTGGCCTATATGCAGATAACCATTCGGTTCAGGCGGAAAACGTGTATGGACCTTTTTAGCGTATTTGGATGTCTTAATGTCCTTATCTATGATATCCGTAATAAAATTTTTCATGTGTCCTGTATTCAGCTAAACCCCTGAAATGTTATATTTGCAAATACGGTCTCTATATACGAAAAATGAACATCGCGATATGAAGGTATATAAACAACGACACGATATCTACGATACTTGTGATAAAAGGCCCTGACATAAGCGCGGGGTCAAGCTTCATCTTCTTAAAGACAAGCGGTAATACGGCCCCCAGCGTGGTCGCGGCAACAACGGTAGCGACCATAGCAACACCGACTGTCAGCGCAAGCAGTGGATTTTTATTCATGATTATGGCCCTTCCTCCCGCCAATAGACTCATGGCAAACCCGACTATCACGCCGGCCTTTAATTCTTTCCAAAAAACCTTAAATATATCGGACATCTTTATCTCGCCCGTGGCAATACCCCTTATAACAACCGTCGATGACTGCGTTCCGGCGTTACCGCCTGAATTGCACAGAAGGGGAATAAAAAAAACAAGCGCGACTACCGCCTCAAGTTGAAAGGCATATTTTTCCATTATCCAGCCTGAAACAAAACCCGTAGCGACAAGAACCATAAGCCATACTATCCTGTGCCGGGCTATGGTAAAAGACTTTGACCCCATGTAGTCTATATAATCCCCCGCGGCGCCATACTTGTAAATATCCTCGGTGTCCTCCTGGATAATAACGTCGACAATATCATCGTGGGTAACTATACCTACAAGCCTGTTGTCATCGTCTGTAACTGGCAATGCGAGTATATCATAATCCGCGAGCTTTTTGGCAACCGCCTCTTTATCATCATTAACATTAGCGGTTATTATATTCGTGTGCATGATGTCCTTGATAATACTCGTCGACTCCGCCACGATGATGTCCTTAAGAGATACGAAGCCTATCAGCTTTCTCTCCTCATCTACTATATAAACGTAATAGATGGTTTCACGGTTGAAGGCCTGCAATTTAAGTTTGCCGATGGCCTCTTTAGCGGTTACCTCCCGCGGCAGAACAGCATATTCCGTGGTAAGCACTGAACCAGCCGTGCCCTCTTTAAATTGTATAAGTTTCCTTATGTCATTCCGTTCGGCCTGCGCAACAAGAGGTAAAATCTCTTCGACGCGTTTTTTTGGCAACGCCTTTATAAAATCGGCCCTTTCATCCGGCGCCATTTCTTCAAGCACACCCGCCATCCAATCCTTCGAGAAGTACTTAAAGATCTCACGCTGCTGCTTGATCTTGAAATGCTGAAAAAACTCTATACCCAACGGCCTGCTAAGCGCTATAATAATCCGGGCGTTTTCCTCCGACTCCAGATTTTCGCATAACTCAAATACATCCCTTGGATGAAAATCTTCAAACAACTCCTTGAGATGTTTGTCGGCCTCAGGGGAACATAGGATCTCTTTGATCTCGGGCGATATTATAGATATGCGTTTTCGCATCGGTCTGCTCCGTGCTTAAAAAATCGGTAGCCTCCCATTGCCATCCCAAAGAATGGCGGGGGAGTTAAAAATACCACGGGAAAAACTTATGCCAGCGATGCCATTATCCTGGAGAGTTTATGAACAGCTACACCTATTACTTCGTCGGCGCCGCCATAATAATGATATATAGTATCCCCCCGCAGAATGTGAGAGCAGGGAAATACCACATTCGGCACCTGACCCTGCTCTTCATATTTCTTAATAGGTTCCAGGACCGAATCGTTTGTGCGCGACAAAACAATCGTCGGGTTCTTTAAATCGAGTAGGGCCGCGCCAAGCCGGTAATGCTTGTCTTCTCCTATCCCGTGATAAAACATAAGCCAGCCCTGTTTTGTCCTTAAAGGCGGCCCGGCCAGACCGATCTTTCTGCTGTCCCACATGCCGTATCTCGGCCCCATGACCCTGATACCACGATTGACCTCTTTAACCGCGCTTTTTAATGAAGCCAAAAAGTCAAAACATATCTGATGTCTGATACGATGCACAAGGCAGTATTTATCCTTAAACATTTCAGGGAACAGACAGGCATCCTTATCGTCTATGCCCGGCGGCGTTATCAGTGTGGGCCGCGACCAATTCCATCTCCTCCTTAGGAAATCATTTACCGAAATCCATGTCATGGCAACCCTCGGTACGGCAATCCCGTTATACGCCGTATAAAACATATACAGCAGGCTGCCTATCTTTATAATGCGCGGATCCTCGCAGCCTGAATTCCCGTTTACTATCTTTTTCATTTCAAAATCCATCCTGGGGACATAGATAGGCTCGGGCAGACGCTCATCTATCTTAAACCCGTCTTTGCTTACGGCATATCCCATCGTAGATGTATTACTTTCAGACATAGCCCTGTATATGATATGTATCTTACCATCCAACTCGACAGCAGCAGGATTAAACACAGCTCTGTCCTCCCACGCGTGTTCTTTTATGGGGCTAAGTATAGGGTTTTTCTTGCCGCGCGTAGAGTAATTCTCCCTGCCGGCAGGGGTCATGCTCTCCAGAAGGCAGGGCAGACTGACGCTGGCAACGCAGGATGTGGTATCAGCGGCGCCATAAAATATGCTTAAAGTCTTTTCCTTGATAATAGCGCCCGACGGGAATATTACATTAGGTATCTGCCCAAACTTCTCATAGCTTGCTTCAGGAACCATGATAGGGTGCTTGGTGCGGCCGATAATCCTGGATGGATCTTTGAGGTCCAAGAGAAGCGCTTCAATACCGAAGATTTTGTTATTGGTTGGGTAATTTTGTATATGCGCGTATATAAGCAGCCAACCGTCCTTTGTCTTGACAGGGGCAGCGCCCACCTCAACATGGTCTGTAGGCACCCTTTTTACATGGAACATGTTTTTATTAAGTTTTTTATACCAATTCCTCCAATAAGATATATCCCATATCTCTTCCTCATAATCAAACTGGGCAATGGCAATACGCGCGGCGCGTTTAGTGTGGTCTGTATTTGCTGTTAGTATAGCGGTTATCTTCCCGTTTATCTTTCTGGGGAAAAGAGCCATTGCCTTGGCATTAAAAGGTGTTACCAGGTGTTTTGACTCTATGGTCTTAAAATCCCTCGTAACGGCGCAGGCAACCTTTATGCCAAAATACCTGAAAGGAAAACATGACAAAGCAGTATAAAAGATAAAATATTTACCGTTAAGCTCCGTTACGCGCGGGTCCTCGCAACCGTATTTCTCCCATGAAAATTCAGGTTTTACGAGCTGGCTCTGCTTGCTGAAAAAGACACCGTCCACGCTCTTAGCGTATCCTATAGTAGAGATATACGGGCCGTTTTGAGGCACAAGATCCGGTTCTGACATGGCGCGATATACCGCGTGAATAGTCTTTTTATCTTTGCCATCCCGTACCGCAGACCAATTGAACGCAGCTACCGCTTCCCATTGATTTCTGCTATACGGCTTGATAAGAGGGTTATGGGTGGAGCGTTTTACTGAATACATGATAATCTACCTTTCACGGATTGTTGATACGGGTTTATATTTTACAGTTTGGGGGCAGGCACTGAAACTATTCCATAATATCTTCAGCAACCAGCCCCCGATTATGACAAGCTCTATGAATAAGTAACTTCCTTTAGAGTGTAACCGACTGTCCTGTCCTTCTTGACATTATCTATAAATTGATCGAGTTGGGCAGTCGCGCAGCATACCACCTTATCTGCTCCGCCGTAATAGACAAAAAGCTCCTTATTTAACACAACAGCGCCACACGGGTAAACGACACCGGCCTTGCCAGCATTCTCATAATGCTTATCCGGTTTTAGTATGGGGTTACTGGTCCTGTATAACACCTTTGACGGGTCATTGAGATCCAGTATCATAGCGCCTATCTTATAACGCGTGGCATCCCTGTCGTCAACGGCATGATAGATGACAAGCCACCCGTCTTCCGTCTTGATCGGCGTGGCACCCACGCTTAATTTTCTGCTGTCCCACATTCCCGGCCGGGTGGTAATCCTGGCCTTTGCTTCAAGCCATTTTCCGTCATCAAATTTCAAATCATCTCTATAGTCAATTAATATATGAGGGAATATCCTGTGGAAGATCACATATTTTCCTTTTACCTTTTCCGGCAGGATACAACCGCTTTTATTTACCACGCCCGGAGCTGATATCAAGATCGGCTCGGCCCATTTCCATTCCTTCTCCCTGAAATCATCCCTGCGTATAGAGCTTAAAGCGATGCGCGGGTGCGAATACCCTGAATACGCGACATATGTCAAATATACCTTATCGTCAATAGCCGTAAGTTTGGGGTCTTCACACCCCGCCCAACCACAGCCCGATTTATAAAGGTCTGTCCTTTGTCTGGGCCTTGTGACAGCCCCTTCAAATTCCTTCGTGGGATAATAGGCCGGCTCGCTTAATGTCTCATCAATAGTATAGCCGTCCCTTGTCGAGGCATAACCAAGACAAGAATAACCTCCCTTTCCTACAGCCCTATATAGCAGATGAACCCTGCCGTCATCGTATAAGGCGGCGGGATTAAAGGTCGCCTCGGATTCCCATTCATTCATGGCATTGGGCACAATAATAGGATTTTTATAAAATCTTTTTAGCTTCGCGAAGGCTTTTTTCTCGGCGACACCGGGGAAAGGCTTGTTTATGGCAACCGCGAAAAGTCCTTTTATCTTTGAGGCAAAATAGAGAAATATCTTTTCTTTGTAAAACGCGGCGCCTATCGAATACATAGGTTCGCTTCCGGAAGGAAGCTTCTCCTGCCATAAGGGCGCTTCTGATCGCCATATAAGGCTATTGGGGTCATATATAGAAAATAACGCCCCGCCTACCTGCAAAACCTGGCTGTCACCCTCCTTGTATGAAGCGTCATACACGACTAAGAGCCCGTAAGTAGTCAGAGAAACCGACAACACGGTAAGGGGCGAATTATCAAAAAAGTTATTTCTCGGCTCAAGGCAGGCTGTATTTGATATCTTCCATTTTGTAAGGTCTGTTGAAAACGCGGTCTTTATAGAACAATTTCCAAGATACATCACATATTGTTCTCTGCATTTATAACCAGGCGATAGTATTCCTTGTTCTTTAGCGGTAGAAACCTTGCCGATGACCTTAAAATTCTTCAGATCCTTTGACACAGCCGACATCAGGCAATTTTCAGCCCTGCCCTTCTGCAGGTATGTCATAAAATAACCCTTATCACAAGCCGATATGCTAATGCGCTCGCGCTGCGATATATCATCTACCTTGCCGGAATCAGACACGACCGATATCTTGGACCCGGACGCCTTAAAGCTTATCCCTGTCCTGCTTTTTGAAAGATAAAGCGCCGTCTGGCCCGGGGCGGCTAATTTGAAGAACAGCGACAGCTGACCCTTATCGACAATAACGCCTATGGGGTGCTTTAACCGGCCGGATACTACCTGTTTTTTACGCCTCTTTATCTTGCCGATCACCCTTTTTACCAAACCCCCGCGGCCTGCCTTAATCTTTTTCTTCATTTCCCACACCCCTTACCTGTTGTATTTATCTTCAAGCCTGACAATATCATTTTCATCAAACTCGCCAAACGATATTTCAAGCATTTTTATTCCGGAATCTTGAGCCTCTATGCGGTGCCTTTGTCTTTTTTCTATAAAAAACTCATCTCCTTCTCTGGCTGGAATAATGCTATCGCCTAAAGTGATGTCGCCCGCGCCTGAAAGCATTTTCCAGAATTCTTCCCTTTTATTGTGAAACTGCAGGCTTAAAGATTCGTTGGGGTTAACCGTAATAATTTTCACGGTAACAGGTTCCTGTTTCGTGAATTGTTCAAACATGCCCCACGGCCTTTTCTCGGTATATTTTTTCATAAAATTCCGGTAAAAAGTTTTTATTTCGCGGGAAGAAAAGACAACCCTCCCTGCACGGTATCTATATCAAAACTAATTTTAACGAATACAATATAAGAGAATGATTGAAATAATCTTGATGAGACCAAACAAAGTAAACAGCCCCTATGTTTCTGCCTAACCATACCGGCCAGTGTATTACTTAAAGAACAGTATACACAGTACCAAACAAGACAGCCGAATACCCTTTTAACAAGCGTAATGTTACTCCAATAAATAGTAATTGTCAATGATATAATTGCAGACTGTCAAGCAGATTTAAAAATGTCTCATTCTTACCGATTTTAAAATATCACGTTAAAGTAACAGCCTTTTTTCTTTGTTAATACTGTGAATTAGTGGATAAATCATGACGCCTTCCTTATCCTAAACTTTCTAAAGAACCTGTATGGGTGATCCTTTGGCAGGATATACCTTGGCTTTCTTTGTTTTAGCTTCTGTTTTGGCTTATCAGGCCTCTATCTATCATCTCATGCTTAAGCTCTTTACCTTTGCGGCATAGCTGAACCTTTCCATTAAGGTATTTTTCCACCTGTGCGCCATCTATCCTTGGGATATTCAGTATCTGGTAGAATTTGTTATTGTATCGTATGGCAAAACCCTTTCTTAGGGCCGCTTCATTCTTTATGCAGAATATCCTGCCTGGATTAATATGCTTCGGCACTGTAGTGTACAGGTTGACCTTGCCTTTGGCCATTACGGCGAATTTGCGGTTGTTCTTAGGGAAGTAGTATCTTTTCGCAAACTTATTGGCATCTTCTACGGTCAATATCTTCTCAATTCTCATCTCTTTGATAAAGCGGTCTTGATGTGTTTTTAAAGGATCTTTCTACCCTGCCCTTGGCTTGGGCCGAGTTCGCGTATATTATGGTTATATTTAATTCTGATAACGCCCGGTCAAACTGGGTTAAGTTCTTTTAGTTGTTCAGCTCATCTTCAAGAGTAGATTTTTTAGTCGATTTATATGTAAAGTGCTTATCTAGATAAACACTTTGAGGCATGCCGTATTTTTGAATATACTTTTTAAGGCTCTCCATAGCAGGCATAAGGCCTTCATATTCATAAAACAGGTCATAACACCTACCTGTGGCGTCATCCATATACCCTATAAGCACGTATTTAGGATTTCTGTCTTCAAACCACTCATAATGAGAGCTATCCTGCTGTACCATATGCCCAAAAAATCTCTTCTTGGCCGCTACAAGCGGTTTTGGAGCTTTACGCTTCTTATACTCAATATCAGCTTGCTTAAACCAAATACGTAAGGGCTCAGGGTGAACATATAGTTTATCTCTTTCAAAGAGCTTTTCAACCGCAAAGGTAGGACCAAATCCTTTATATGTTGTGTTGCACATCTTGAGTATCTTATTCTTGTGATCAAGCCCTGCTGTTCCATGAGAAGGCCTGCCTCTATGGTTATATATTAGGGCTTATACCCGGTATCCGCATAACGTAAACCAGCGGCATCGCTTAACACCTTTCTCGCATAGAATACCCCTGATATACCTTAAACAACGTTTATTACTAACTCCGATCCCGTAAGTCGTAAAGATAACCGCCTCTTTTCCTTCAAGCCCACGGCACTTATCCAGGTAAGTGTTGACCGCTGGCATGGGGCCAAATACCTGGAATGCCTAACTCCAAAAACCCGAATACCTCTGCCGCAACATAGGCCTTATCACATCAACCTGCGCGGCATCCTTCAGAGCACTCGCGAACGCCTCGGCGGCTATTTGGGTATTACCGCTAAATGAAAAATAAACGATTATGCATTTCACAGATTTACCTTACACCTCTACCAGGCATATGACCTGACTCTGTTAAGCCAGCCTGTCAGCCACTTGGTCTCATCACGGGCCTCCGGCGAATTATCGACACGCCTTATAAGTATTTTCTCGGCGCAGGCGGAAAACTCCAAGACGGCATCTCTATCCGTGGCATCGTTTTTCATCTCTGACAATACCTGTAACAACCCCCAGCCATCGCCATCATACCTTTCCGATTCCGATATCCCCATACCTTTAAAAATACCATAGTCCACTACGGCGTATAATCCCCGGGTGGTTGAGATAAGCTTTTCAAGCCTGTGGATAATACGTGCCTCGTCCCCGCGGGCATCAATGGATAATATCATCATCGCGATAGAACTCTTGAAACGGGACACGATAAATTCCGCCTGAACGGCCTTTGTGCCTTCTATAAAAATCCTAAGTTCGTTAAAGCGAGCTGTGTTTTTTGAACACGTGAACTCTTCTCTTGTCCGCCACGGACAATGAGGACGCGCGCCGTTTACCTCTTTAAGCCACACGGGGATGCCGACTCCTGACAATTCGGCATATTTCAAAAATAACGGAAATACCTCCGTAAACCGGCCTTTAACTCCTTTCGGATACCATATGAAATGGCCTATGCCCAGAGAGAGAAAATCCTCCCCCTCGTTCCATTGCACAAGCAGTTTTTCTCTCGATGAGCACTCATTGGCAAATATCCTGTCTGCGATCCAACCTGCCTGTTCATGGTTTATGTCAATGTCAAATGCCCGGCAGTCGCGGGCAAAGGCCAGAAACAACATCACCAATAAAACGATCTCCTTTTTATTTTTGCCTCTGCATCTTGCGCGGGCGGATCCCATAATCTGTCCTAAACCAGTTTTAAAATTCAATATCAATGCCTACAGGGCAGTGATCGGAACCTGGCACATCTTTTTGGATAAAGGCTTTTTTTATTTTGTTTTTTAAACCATCACTTATAAAAAAATAATCTATCCTCCAACCAACGTCCCTCTGCCGGGCCGCTGTCTTATAATCCCACCAACTATAATTACCGGCCTGCTTATTGAACATCCTGAAGGTGTCAATAAACCCGGATAATATAAGCTTGTCTATCCACTCTCTTTCCACCGGCAAGAAACCCGAGACACCTTGGTTTTCCTTCGGGCGGGCCAAATCGATCTCTTTGTGGGCAGTATTAACATCTCCGCAGATGATCACATGCCTTTTTTCCTTAAGTTCCACGGCAAAGGCCAAAAACCTCTTATAAAAATCCAGTTTAAAACACAGCCTTTGGCGTGATGCCGAGCCGTTCGGGAAATATACGTTCAGCAGGTCAAATTCCTTAAACCTAAGGCATACCATTCTACCCTCGGCATCCAGGCCTGTATTCCCTGATCCTGTGCCTATAAGGCGCGCCTGCCGCCTGGACCACACGGCGGTTCCGCTATATCCCTTCTTTTCGGCACAAGAGGTATACAAATTATAGCCCGGCATCGCCGTCAACTGCGCGGGAAACTGCTCTGCTTGCGCCTTTATCTCCTGCGCGCACACGATATCCGCGCCGGAGGATAAAAACCATCGTGTAAAACCTTTTTTATAAACCGCCCTTATACCGTTTACATTCCATGATAGTATTTTCATATAAACCAATAATGCTATCCTTTACGCCGGTTGTCGCGGCACTGCTTCCCGCGTATCTGCAAATACGCTATAACTGATTATACATTAACCAAATTAGAGCGCAAGATATTTTAACATAAACCGGTGTCTTGGCAGGCTGAGACTGCGGCAAAATAATATTGTAACGCGCGCCCTCGTATGATATTATCATAAAGAGGCCCCATGCGCCGTAAAAATACGCTTATAATAGCCCTGACGGCAACGGGCGCAAGCGGTATCATAGCTCAAATACTCCTTTTAAGAGAACTCCTCGTCGTCTTCTATGGAAACGAACTTACCTTAGGCATAATACTTTCAAATTGGCTTGCCATAGAATCGCTCGGGTCTTTTCTTACCGGAAGATACGCGGAAAAACACGGGTCAAAGATACCGGCCTTTATATACTTAATTATTGCTTCATCACTTGCCCTGCCCGCTTCTATTTATATTGCACGAATTTCCAAAGAAGTCCTGGGTGGTAATCCCTTTGAATCGGCTGATATAATAAGGGTGCTTTACAGCTCCGCCTTGAGCCTCCTGCCGACAGGCCTTTGCCACGGGGCACTGTTTGCACTTGGCTGTAAAATACACGCATTGGTCTTTCAGGGGGCAAGTGATAATTTCCGAATCAAGGCCTCAAGTATAGGCAAAGTCTATATATATATATATGAAACTATAGGCACCATAATAGGCGGTTGTTTCGCAGGTCTCGTGCTAACACCTAATTTTGACAGCTTTCATATAGCCTTCGGGACAGGGGCCTTTACCCTGGCCGTCTGTCTAACATTATCCTGGCAGGTCAGAAAGGACTATCATCCTGTATTTAAGATATCGATAATATTCTCCGCGTGGCTGTGCGCTTTGTATATATTCATACTGACATCCAACCTGTCTGATAATATAAACTCGCAAAGCCTGCGCGGGTTATTTCCCGGACAAGATATCGTTTATTCAAAAAACTCGGTTTATGGTAATATATCGGTAGCAAGGCGTAAAGGTCAATACACGTTTTATTACGACGGGACATCCTTTATAACCACCCCAAATTCGGATATAAATACCGCCGAGGAATTTGCCCATCTGCCTATGCTCTCACACCCTGACCCATTTGATATACTGGTGATCGGCAAAGGGGCCGGAGGGTTTCTGCATGAAATACTTAAATATAAAATAAGCAAGCTGGCCTATGTGGAGATAGACCCTCTTGTCATTACCGTTTTAAAAAAATTTTCTACCCCGCTAACGGAAGGAGAACTGCTTGACCCCAGGGTCAATGTTATCAATACTGACGGGCGGGCCTTTATAACAAAAACCTGCTTTAAATACGATATAGTCTTTATCGGTTTTGATACCCCTTCGAGCCTAAGTATCAACAGGCTGTTTACGAAGGAATTTTTTGGCCTACTCAAGAACAGGCTGAAAAAGAACGGTATTGTGGCATTCCGCCTTCCAGGCTCCATGACATATATCCCCGTTGAGGCCAATAACCTGAACACCTGCGTATTGAATTCTTTGCGGGCTGTCTTTCCCTACACGAAGACGGTCCCAGGAGATGAAACGATCATGCATATGGCATCTCCTGATAAGGAGTTCTCCGCGAGAAAGGGGAACGACCTGGCCAAGCGGCTTAAAGACAAAGATATAAACACGAAGCTGATAAGCCCTTCTTATATTAAATATAAACTTGACCCGCACCGCGCGAAATGGTTTGAAGACAATCTGTGCGCGGCAACAAAAAGACAAAATCTCGACTTTACACCGGTAGGGGTATATTTCAATCTTTCATACTGGAATGCCATGGCAGCGCCGCGCGCAAAAAAATTATTGCGGGTCCTTACAGGTATAACGCCCGGGTTTTTCCAGCTTATATTCGTGGCCCTGGGCGCGCTCTTAACAGGCGTATTACTGCTATCGGGCAAACCCCTTGATATCTGTGTCCCCGTGTGCATCGCGGGGACAGGATTTTCCGGTATGTTGTTCAACCTTATGGCCATATTCTCTTTTCAGATCATATACGGCTACGTTTACCATTGGGTGGGCCTTCTTGTGTCCGTATTTTACGCAGGGGTCCTTTCAGGCGGCATATGGGGGACAAAAAACCTCGGCAGGATAGAAAATGACCTGACTCTATTTCTAAAAACTGATTTATTCATAGCGGGGTTTGCCCTGGTATTGCCAGCAGTGCTTGGCGGTTGTAAATATGCCTGCGCTAAGACAGGTGCTGTGTTTTATTATAAAATTGTATTCATAA
>JBAZLY010000017.1:0-24418 GCA_041650035.1 Candidatus Omnitrophota bacterium
GGGATTTTGATACCAATAAGAAAATGAACCCGCCGTTAAGAAGTGCCGATGACCGCCAGGTCCTAAGGCAGGCGGTAATAGACGGTGTTATAGACGTTATTTCCACGGATCATGCCCCTCACACCGAGAATGAAAAAGATATAGAGTTCGAGCGGGCCGCCTTTGGCGTGATCGGGCTTGAGACCATGCTGCCGGCGGCGCTTACGGCCTTATACGGTAATAACAGCGCGGACATGACAAAGATCGCCCAGGCGTGCTCAACTCGCCCGGCGCGTATTCTTGGTCTGGACAAGGGCGGGATTGCCGTTGGCCGTGACGCGGATATAACAATATTCGATCCGAACCGGGAATGGGTAGTTGAAAAGCGCGGTATTGTTTCTAAATCAAAAAACTCCGCTTTTTTAGGTATGCGCTTAAGAGGCAAGGTCATGCTTACAATACTTAACGGCGTGGTTGCTTACCGCGCTTAAGGAAAAAACCTATGGCACGATTTATAGCGGATTTCCACATACACTCACGGTATAGCCGTGCGACAAGCCCGGATATGGTTGTGGGAAACATAGCCCGCTGGGCCAAGGCAAAAGGCATAGCGGTTGTCGGCACAGGGGACTTTACCCATCCCTTGTGGCGTAAGGCGCTTAAAGCGAAATTGAAACGCTGCGTGAACGGTCTGTATGAATACGACGGAGTTAAGTTTATGCTTACCGCTGAAATAAGCAATATGTATAAAAAGAACGGCAAGGGCAGACGTGTGCATACCGTATTATTTTCACCTGATTTTAAAACAGCCGACCGCATAAGTAAAGAACTTGAAAGGCGTGGCAATATCTCTTCGGATGGCAGGCCGATATTCGGGTTTGATGTTAAAGACCTGGTAAAGATTGCCCTTGACGCGTCGCCAAAGACCATGGTTGTGCCGGCGCATATATGGACCCCGTGGTTTAGCGTGTTCGGGTCCATGTCAGGATTTGATTCGATAGAGGAGTGCTTCGAGGAACAGGCACAGGATATTTATGCCCTGGAGACAGGGTTGAGCGCGGATCCCGATATGTGTCATCGGGTAAGCGCGCTTGACAAATATAGCCTTATCTCGAATTCGGATTCCCATTCACCGGGGAAGCTGGGCAGAGAGGCCAATGTGTTTGATACCGAGGCTGGCTACGAGGAGATCGTATCAACCTTAAAAGAAAAAGACAGAAAGCGTTTTTTATACACAATAGAATTTTTCCCGCAGGAAGGTAAGTACCATTATGACGGTCACCGCTCATGCGGTGTCTGTTATCATCCAAGTCAAACCAGGGCCTGCGCGGGTATGTGCCCTGTCTGCGGGAAACCTTTGACAATAGGCGTGATGAACAGGGTTGAAGAGCTGGCGGACAGGCCGGAGGGTTTTATACCCAAAGAGGAAATACCTTTTAAGCGTCTCGTGCCTTTGCTTGAATTGATAGCGGCATCACAAAAAAAAGGCATTTGTTCGAAAACAGTTATAAGTGAGTACCAAGATGCCATAGGGTTTTTTGGTTCCGAATTCAATGCCCTGCTTTTTGCCGGCAGCGAGGCACTTTATGAGGGGCTGTCTCGGGCTACAGCAGATATTGTATTGAATGTGAGGAGCGGCCGTGTGGGCGTTAACCCGGGTTATGACGGCGTGTATGGGGCTATTGATTTAAATAATATGCCTGTGGCGGGCAAGGATAATACCCGCGGGAGAGGTTATGCAAAAACTGCAAACTAAAGCCGAGATCCTGATAAACAAGGAAATAGCCCCCGGGTATTTTAAGATGGCGCTTCGCATAGAAGGATTTGCCGGCAATGTCCGCCCCGGCCAGTTTTTGCACATAAGAGCCGGTATGGGGTATGACCCTCTTTTAAGGCGGCCTATAAGTGTCCATCGTATAAGCGGCAGGCAGGGTATCGTTGAGCTTTTGTATAAGGTAAATGGCAAGGGGACGCAGCTAATGTCACGTCGCTCAAAGGGCACATTTCTTGATGTCGTAGGCCCGCTGGGCAATGGTTTTAAGGTGCCCAAGGGGCAATCAAATTTTGTGCTCATAGCAGGAGGTATGGGGGTGGCGCCCTTAGTAGCCCTGGCCGATCAATTGGCTACATACAGAAAAAAAGCTATAACCGTAATAATAGGTGCCAAAGGCGCCGGTTCCGTTGTATGTGTTAAGGAATTTCAGGAGATAGGCGCTAAGGCCATAATTGTTACTGAAGACGGGTCAAGAGGTGATCGCGGTCTGGTAACCGCCATGCTGGAAAAGGTGATACGGGATTTTGATATACGAAAAACATCGCTACGCACGCGGTCCTATTCTTTGGCAGATGTGACTATAGGTGATTACGCCCCGGAAGTGGGTTTATATGCCTGCGGCCCTATGAGCATGTTGGCATCTGTAGCAAAGATAGCTAAACCGTACAAAATAAAAACGCAAGGGTCTTTTGAGGAGCGCATGGGTTGCGGTGTTGGCGCCTGTTTTGGGTGCGCCATTAAAACGCAACGCGGCTATGAGCGTGTATGTAAAGAAGGACCGGTGTTTGATTTAGCGGATATAGTTTGGGATTAGATTATGAAAAAGATAAATACAGAAAGGGCTTTGGAGATAAATATCGGCGGTCTTAAATTAGCTAACCCGGTTATGACAGCCTCCGGCACCTTTGGTTATACCCAGGAATGCGGAGAGCTTATAGACGCCGCTGGATTAGGCGCTATTGTCACCAAATCCATAACCTTAGAACCCAGCCAAGGTAATCCGCCCCCGCGCTTGTGGGAGACGACAGCAGGATTACTAAATGCCATAGGCATACAAAACGAAGGGCTTGATGATTTTATTAATACCAAGCTTCCGTTTCTTAAATCAGTTGGCGCGCGGGTCGTAGTAAGCATTGCCGGCAGATGCCAGCAGGACTATAAAATGCTTGCCAGGGCGCTTAATAACACAACCGTTGATGCCATAGAGGTAAATATATCCTGCCCGAACATAAAGCATAAAAGCGCGTCCCTGCTTTTTGCCCAGGATCCTGACAGCACATCATATATTATCAGGTCGGTTAAAAAGCAGACAAACAAACCTGTTATTGCCAAACTTTCGCCCAACGTTACCGATATCGGTCTTATCGCACGCGCCGCTGAAAAAGCCGGGGCCGACGCTTTATCTATGATCAACACTCTTATTGGTATGGATGTTGATATCGCGCGCGCAAGGCCGCGTTTAGGTAATGTAACGGGAGGCCTAAGCGGCCCAGCTATAAAACCTATCGCTCTTGCGATGATATGGCAGGCCTATCATTGCGTTAAAATACCCATTATCGGTATAGGCGGCATTATGAGTACCGAGGACGCGGTGGCATTCTTTTTATGCGGTGCTTCAGCGGTACAGATAGGCACGGCAAATTTCGTTGACCCCGCCGCTGCCGGAAATATCATTAGAGGCCTTAGGCTTTATCTGAAAAACCGTAATATGAAAAACATCAAAGAACTTATAGGGCAACTTAAGCTATGACAGCGTTAAAGAGGAGAGACAACAGAGGCGCTCACGGCGCGAAGAGGACAAGGCTTATTGTCGCTTTGGATGTGGATACCCTAACAAAGGCGGGTAGATTAGTCGGTGCGCTGTATCCTGACGTGTCTATATTTAAGATAGGCAGTCAACTTTTTACCAAGTCAGGGCCTGCCTCGGTTGCTATGGTCCGCGAAAGAGGCGCAGAGGTTTTCTTGGACCTGAAATTCCATGATATACCTAATACTGTGGCAGGCGCCGTCAGACAGGCCTCTTCCATGGGTGTTATGATAACTAATATACACGCCTTAGGCGGTAAGGCCATGATGGAGTCGGCTTTTCAGGCAAGAGGCCGGCGTAAAACACCTTTGTTATTGGCTGTTACCATACTTACGAGCATGGACCAAAAGGAATTAGATAGTATCGGTGTTACCCGCGGGTCCCGCGCCCAGGTTAAAAAGCTTGCCCTATTGGCTCAAGATTGCGGCATGGACGGGGTCGTTTGTTCCGGGCAGGAGATAGGCATGATACGTAATGTGTGCGGCAAGGATTTTATTGTGCTTACCCCGGGCATACGTCCCGCTTTCTCGGCCTTTAACCAAGATCAGAAAAGGGTTGTAACGCCGCGCCAGGCATCCGATGAAGGCGCTGATTATATAGTTGTCGGAAGACCTGTCACCGAATCAAAAGATCCTCTAAAAGCCGCAAGAAATATATTACTGGATTTGCCGTAGTCTCTCCGGGGTTTGTTTTTGGCCCTGGGCGCGGCATGATTGGCCTTGACAAAAAACTACCTTAGGTTTATGCTAAAGGACAAAAAAGGTTTATGCGTTATGCGTGAATCTGTTTTTCAAAAAATGCTTAGTGACACGGGGGCTTTTCTATCCGGGCATTTCTTATTATCAAGCGGCCTGCATAGCAGTGGTTATCTGCAATGTGCCATGCTTTTAAGCAGGCCGGTATACGCGGCCGCCTTATGCAAAGATCTGGCCGTAAAATTGAAGAAGCAGAAGGCGGATATTGTTATAGGCCCGGCTTATGGCGGTATCCTTGTTGCCTATGAATTAGCTAGGGCGCTTCAGGCAAGGGCCATGTTCGCGGAAAGAAAAGATTCCGTAATGCAGCTTCGCCGGGGTTTTGCAATAAAAAAGGGCGAACGTGTGCTGATTGCGGAGGATGTCATTACGACAGGCAGATCCGTTAAGGAAGTTATGGTGGCAATCAAACCGTATAGGCCGGATATAATTGGGGTCGCTTCATTAATTGACCGAAGCGCCGGAAGCAGGCTATTTGGCCGCATGCCGTTTTGCAGCGTCAAGGCGCTGGACATAAAGACATATCCCGCGGACAAATGCCCTTTGTGCAAGTCGAATATCCCTATGGTTAAGCCGGGCTCCCGCCAAAGGCCGTAATTTGGCAGTTTTGAAAAACCCGCCTTTTTAAAAACGCCTAAAACAAAAGAGGTTTGAAATGGAAACAGATTTAAGGTACCTTATAGATAAGATAAAGCAAGATGGTGTTGATCAGGCCCGCGCGGAGGCCTCCAAGATAATAGACGCGGCAAGGGCCCAGGCCGATGAAATGCTTAAGCAGGCGTCAGACAAAAGCGAGCATATAATAGCAAACGCTAAAAATGAGGCGGAGAATTTTAGGCAGTCATCGGAAACGGCTTTAAAGCAGGCGGCAAGAGATGCCCTCTTAATGCTGCGTGTCAGGGTAAGTGAATTCTTTGCCCGCGTCGTGAAGAACCAGGTAGCCCGGGAGCTTCAACCCGATACCCTGAAAGATATCATCATGAAGGCGGTCGAGTATTCCGTTAAGCAGGGTGTCACGGATATAGAAGTTGTGTTAAACGAAAACGATAAAAAGGCCCTTGAGAAGGTATTATTCGAGGCGTTAAGAAAAGAGGCCCGCGCACAGTTGTCCCTACAGGAAAAATCCGGCATAGACGGAGGTTTTCGCATAGGGGCAAAGGGCACAGGTTCTTATATTGATTTCACCGATCACGCTATCGCCGAGGGTTTTAGGCGTTACCTTAACCCTAAACTTATCGACGCGCTTGACATAGATTTAGGATTAAAGCAGAATACACACAATGGCAAATAAATATTATTATCTTGTGTCGTCATTGCCTTTTTTAAGGTTTGCCCAGCCGGGTCATGTGAATAAGCAGGCCTTTTTATCCGAATGCCGAAAGTGGTTAAGTGAAAACGATATGGAAATGCTTGAAAGCGCCGCTCCAGGAAGTGCCGGCAGGCCTGTCAATGACACGCCGGTTTTGAGGGCGTGGAAAGAATTTGATAAAAACCTGCGCTCTGAATTGGCCCTGGCACGCGCTTGGGCCAAGGGCAATAGGCATGACAAGCCGGTTTCGTCTGCAAAGGTTGTTTGGGAGCAGGCAAACCCCCTTCTGATGGAACAGTCGTTAGAAAGGCTTAGATGGGGGTATCTGGATTACCTGGAAGCGGGTAATTTTTTTGATATTAATTTCTTGATACTATATTTTTTGAAACTGCAGATAATAGAAAGACTCGGTTGTTTTAACAAGGAAAACGGAGAAGCGGTATTCCGGGATATGTGCGAGGTGAATTATGAGTAAGCACGTTGGCAGTATAATAGCAGTTAATGGTAATATGATCCAGGTTCGTTTTACCGGTGATATCTCCCAAAACGAGGTGGGTTATGTCTTGAGGCAGGATAGCAGGCTTAAGGCGGAGGTGATTAAGATAGAGGGTGATGTAGCCTTTTTGCAGGTGTTTGAAACAACCAAAGGGGTCAGGGTCGGAGACGAGGTAGAATTTACAGGCACCATGCTGTCAGTCCAGTTGGGGCCGGGGCTGTTATCGCAGATATATGATGGTTTGCAAAATCCGCTTCCAGAATTGGCGGCAAAGTTCGGCTTTTTTCTCCCCGTCGGTATTGAACTTGGGGCTATATCGCTGACTAAAAAATGGAAATTCAAACCCAACGCAAAAAAAGGCGAGCGCGTGTCAGCCGGTCACGTTTTAGGTCATGTGCATGAAGGCATGTTCTCCCATAAGATAATGGTGCCTTTCTATTACAAGGATGAATATATTGTTGAGGATATCGCTTCAGAGGATGATTATACGGTTGAGCATATTATCGCTAAAATTAAAAACGGCAATAACCAGGAGCAACGGATAAGTATGACATTCAACTGGCCCGTCAAGATGCCGATAGCAGCGTATAAAGAAAAACTCGCTCCCGATGAACCGCTGATAACGCGTATGCGCGTTATAGATACGTTCTTTCCTGTGGCAAAAGGCGGGACATATTGCATACCGGGTCCGTTTGGCGCGGGTAAGACGGTTTTACAGCAATTGACAAGCCGTTACGCGGAGGTTGATATAGTGGTTATCGCCGCGTGCGGTGAACGCGCGGGTGAGGTCGTGGAGACATTGAGGGAATTCCCCAGCCTTAAGGACCCGAAGACAGGCAAGACGCTGATGGACAGGACTGTTATTATATGTAATACATCGTCGATGCCTGTCGCTGCCAGGGAATCGTCGGTTTACACGGCGGCTACTATAGCGGAATATTACAGGCAGATGGGCCTATCGGTTCTTCTTCTTGCCGATTCGACATCAAGGTGGGCCCAGGCGATGAGAGAGATATCGGGCAGGCTTGAAGAGATTCCCGGAGAGGAGGCCTATCCCGCGTATCTTGAATCGCGTATAGCGCAATTTTATGAACGTGCCGGCAGGGTTTTGCTGCATGACGGTAGCATTGGAAGCCTTACAATAGGCGGGACAGTAAGTCCCGCGGGCGGCAGTTTTGAAGAGCCTGTGACACAAAGCACTCTTAAGGTTGTTGGGGCCTTTCACGGTCTGTCCAGGGACAGGGCGGATGCCCGCAAATTCCCTTCTATTGATCCTCTTGAGAGCTGGAGCAAATATAAGAGCATCATACCGGAAGAACAAGTCATACTGGCAAAAGAGGTGTTGTTTAAGGGTGAAGGCGTAAACCAGATGATGAAGGTTATCGGCGAGGAGGGCACGTCCTGCGAGGATTTTGAGGTCTATCTTAAGGCGGAATTTCTCGACGCTGTCTATATGCAGCAGAATGGTTTTGACCCCGTGGATTCAGCTACCGCGCCCCAGAGGCAAAAATATATTTTTGCTATGATATCACAAGAGGTGCTTGGCAGGGAGTTTGCCATACAGGACAAAGGAGAGGCCAGACAGTTTTTCTATAATCTGCGCCAGGCTTTTATAGACCTTAATTACAAAGAGTGGGATTCTCAAAGCTTTAAACTGCAGGAAGAGAAGATAAAATCCCTGCTAAAGGAAACATCATATGAGAAGAGTATGCACTAAAATATTGAGTATAGTCGGTAATGTGTTGTCTGTCCGCGCGCAAGGCGTCGCGTATGAAGAACTTGCTCAAGTACAGACGGCCTATGGGGGATCGTTAGCGCAGGTAATCAAGCTTGACGCGGATATGGTATATCTGCAGGTGTTTCAGGGCTCAAGAGGCATATCAACCGGGGATGAGGTGCGTTTTTTAGGCCATCCTATGCAGGTTGGTTTCTCATCCAATTTGCTCGGCAGGATATTTGATGGAAGCGGTATGCCCCGCGATGGAGGGCCGGTATTGTCTGACAATATGATCGAGGTTGCCGGCCCGGTCGTAAATCCGTCAAAGAGGATTATACCGCGCAATATGATCAAGACTAATATCCCGATGATTGACGTGTTCAATTCCCTTGTGGAGTCACAGAAATTACCCATATTTTCTGTTTCCGGCGAACCTTATAATGAGCTCCTGGCCAGGATAGCCTTGCAGGCGGAGGTAGACCTTATTGTGTTGGGCGGTATAGGGCTAAAGCACGATCAGTATATTTATTTTAAAAATACGCTTGAAGAAGGCGGCGCCTTAGGCAGGGCGATATTTTTCGTGCATACTGCTTCGGACCCTATTGTTGAAGGCCTGATGGTCCCTGATATGTGTCTTGCCGTTGCTGAACGTTTCGCGTTGGACGGTAAAAAGACCCTGGTGCTTTTGACGGATATGACGAATTTTGCCGATTCGCTCAAAGAGATGGCAATTACAATGGAACAGGTGCCTTCTAATAGAGGATACCCCGGGGATTTATATAGCCAGCTTGCCTCCAGATATGAGAAGGCTGTTGATTTTGAAGGAGCGGGCTCCATTACCATTTTGGCCGTTACGACCATGCCGGGTGATGACGTGACCCACCCCGTGCCTGATAATACAGGTTATATTACCGAAGGGCAGTTTTATTTGCGCAATGGCCGTATAGAGCCTTTTGGGTCATTAAGCAGGCTTAAGCAGCTGGTGAATAAGAACACACGCGAAGATCACCGCTCTATCATGGACGGCATGATACAGCTTTACGCGAAATATAAAGAGGCCGAAGAAAAAAGAGCTATGGGCTTTCGCATGAGCGGATGGGACACAAAGCTTATCAAATACGGTAAATTATTTGAGTCGCAGATGATGGATTTAAAAGTCAACATCCCGCTTGACCAGGCTCTTGACAGCGGCTGGAAAATATTGTCCCAGTGTTTTGCTCCTAAGGAGACCAGTTTCAGGACAGAGTTATTGGAAAAATTCTGGCCAAGGTAGGGTTATTGCCAATGGTGAAGATAAAATATACAAAGAACGCGTTAAAAGGCCAAAAAGACGCACTAAGGCGTTTTACAAGGTATCTACCTACTTTAACGCTAAAAAAACAACAGCTCCAGCTTGAGATTGCCAAGACCTTACACGCGGTAGAGGATATTGAAGATGAAATAACGCGGTTTAAGTTATCTGTCTCCAGCTGGTTGTCGGTTTTTGGCGAAGACGTGTCTCTTAAGGATATTATTTCAGTTAAAGCGTATAACGCGAAAATAGAAAACATAGCCGGTATAGACCTGCCGGTATTCGCAGGTGTAGACTTTAATACCCGGGACTACGATCTATTATCCACACCTTTGTGGGTTGATTCCGGTATTGAGGCAGTCAAAAAAATGATAGAGTTAAGGTTCAGGTTATTGTTGCTTAAGAAAAAACAGGGCCTGCTGGCGAATGAGCTAAGGGTAACTACGCAAAGAGTGAATCTCTTTGAAAAGATTAAGATACCCGAATCACGTAATAATATAAGAAAGATAAACATTGTTCTTGGAGATATGCAGACAGCGGCTGTTGTGACAGGTAAGATTGCTAAACATAAGATTGTGACAAAACACGTAGCGGCATAGCGGGAAAAAATTTTTATGATAGTAAAGATGAAGAGAATGACGTTGTTTGTCCGGCAGGCAGGCCGTCGTCAGGCGCTTGAGGCCCTGCGCTCTCTTGGTGTAGTGCATCTGGAATGTGTTAAGCAGGCACAGGAAGCCGATATGGATGGGGTATCTGCCGGGCTTGAGCAGGTAGCAAGGGCGATATCCGTTATAGGGCAGTATAAAAGTGTTGTAAGTAACCCTGAACGGCATAATGCGCCTACGGAACGGCAAAAAAGGGTTGAGTCTATATTAAGTCTTAATGAACAGTTAAAGGCAGACGAAAGCGAGCTTGAAAAGGTGTGCCAACATCTTGATTGGTATAAGCCATGGAACGGTTTTGACCCCGGGGACATAAAAAATCTCTCCATATCCGGTGTTGATATAAATTTATATGAATTAAACGAACTGGAATACAGGCAGGTTGAAGGCAGGGATGACATTCATGTTATATCAAGGGACAAGGGCCGGGTATATTGCGCCCGGATAAATTGCCAGCCCGGAGAGGACCTGCCGTTTAAGTCCATTGCCCTGCCTGATACGGGTTTTGATGCGTTGTGCCGTAGGCAGGCATTCCTTGAAAAGAGGATAGCGGGATTAAATACATCGCTTCAATTGGAGACTGCCGCTCTTAAGCCCTTGCAGGAATACCAGGCTGTTTTAGACAAGCAATATCGTTTCTTGCGGGCCTTGCATGGCATGGAGCAGGAAGAGAGTTTTGCCTATATACAAGGTTATGTCCCGCAGGACAGGTGCCGGGAGTTTATTGATTTTGCCAGGGCTAATCACGCGGGGTATTTATTGGAAGAACCCGACAACCCTGATGACGCGCCTACACTTATCCGTAACCCGGAATGGATTGATATAATCAATCCTGTTTTTCAGTTCATGAACACGGTGCCCGGCTATGCCGAGTATGATATAAGCGCGTGGTTCTTGCTTTTTTTCAGCCTGTTTTTCGCGATGCTTATCGGGGATGCGGGTTATGGCGTTATCTTTTTATCGGCAACATTCATTATACGCAGATGTTTTAAAAATGTAGCCGCCCAACCCTTCTTTTTGATGTATGTCTTAAGCACCGCGACGATTATATGGGGTGCCGCCACAGGGACGTGGTTTGGCTCGGAGGCAATAGCCCGCCTGCCGTTTTTAAGCCCGTTAGTTATCCGCAGTATCAGCACTTTTGCCGCGGACAATCAGAATCTTATGATATTTATCTGTTTTACTATAGGTATTGCGCATCTAACGCTGGCGCATGTGTTAGTGGCATTGAGGTATTTGAATTCCTTAAAGGTCTTGGCCGAGATCGGATGGATACTTGTGTTATGGGCTTTGTATTTTATTGCGGCCATGCTTGTGATCGGCAGGGCTATGCCTGCCTGGACATACGGGCTTTTGTTGATAGGCAGTTTACTGCTACTGGCCTTTAGCGAACCGCAGAGGAATATTTTTAAGGCCATGGCAGCGTCTCTTACCAATATCCCGTTGAAGATTGTAAGTTCCTTTGCGGATATCGTTTCATATTTGAGGTTATTTGCGGTAGGTTATGCCTCGGTGGTCCTGGCAGGCACGTTTAACAACATAACAGCATCGATAGGGTTTCATTCAATACCCGCCGGCCTGGCATCGGCAGGTATATTATTTATCGGGCATCTACTTAATATTGTGCTTGGGTTTATGGCAGTTATAGTTCACGGCATAAGACTTAACATGCTTGAATTCTCGGGTCAAATGGGCATGGGGTGGTCTGGGAAAGAATACACACCTTTTAAAGAATAAGGAGGCAGTATCATGGTGCAAGGTTTAGGGGATATGGGTTTTTCATTGGCCCTAGCGGCCGTAGGAAGCGCTTTAGGCACAGGCGCAGCCGGTATGGCGGCAATTGGCGCGTGGAAAAAAGCATACGCGCAGAATAAATTAGCGCCTTTCATCCTTATAGCCTTTGTTGGGGCGCCTTTGTCGCAGACCATATATGGTTTTATATTAAAAAATCAAATACAGTCGGCGGGCCTTCCTGCGGAATCGTATATGTTTCAGATATTGCTGGGCGCCGCGGCAGGGCTTGCATTGGGTTGCTCCGCCTGGATGCAGGGTAAAGCCGGGGCCTGTGCCTCGGACGCTCTCGCTGAGACAGGCAAGGGTTTTGGTAATTATATTATGGTGCTGGGAGTTATAGAAACAGTGGCGTTGTTTGTCATGGTATTTACCATGACTGCCCTCCCCAGGGCGTAAATATGTAAAAATAGTTGACAACTACTTAAGTCTTGAGCATAATATAGGCCTTCATGTGGCGGTCAAAGGCCTGAAA
Source organism: Candidatus Omnitrophota bacterium (assembly GCA_041650035.1). GTDB lineage: Bacteria > Omnitrophota > Gorgyraeia > JABMRG01 > JABMRG01 > JAQUQI01. Next base: position 12,057 of record JBAZLY010000017.1, read on the forward strand.
TAAAGGTTGTATATTCGGGCGGTTAGTTCAGTTGGTTAGAATATCTGACTTACATTCAGAGGGTCGTAGGTTCGAGTCCTACACCGCCCACCATCTTGCGTGGCATGAACAAGCCCTGCAGTGAAATGCGGCTCAAAGGGTATTTTTAGGGGTCTAATTATTTTTGCGCGTTTTGTCGAAAATATGTTATAATATGGATCTTAATGGGGACGTAGCGTAGCTGGTTTAACGCATCAGATTGTCGATCTGAGGATCGCGGGTTCAAATCCCGTCGTCCCCGCCATATAATTAATGTAACTGGCTATAAATCAGTTACTTAGCCGTAATTGGTAGTAAATATAACCAGTTACGGCTTCCTTATTTATCTTGCATGTTTTGAGAATTAACAGTATTCTTGGAAGTGAAAGCACAAAAACGACACAGTTTCAAAGTAAAAATTAGGAGATAAAGATGTCTCAGCAAAGTATTAATTGCCCGAAATGTGGAGCAAAGATTGAGATTGCGCAGGTAATTGCCCATGAAATTGAAGAACGGCTTAATGTTGAATTTCAATCTCAATTAAAGAAGAAAGAAGAAGCGTATCGCCAAGGGCTTCGGACGCAGGAAATAGATTTTCAAAATAGGTTGACGATAGAACGCAAAAATACCGAAGAACAGGCTCGAAAGAACGCGGAAGAGTCTATCAGTGTAGAACTATCCGATTTAAAAGCACAACTTAAAGATGAGCGAAATAAACGCGAAACTTTACAACGAGAAGAACTAAATCTTCGAAAAATACAGCGCGAGTTAGAAGACAGCAAAAAGAATTTAGAGCTTGAGATGTTCAGAAAGATAGATGAAGAAAGGAAAAAAATTGAAGAATTGGTAGCGCAAAGAATTGTGGAAGACCATCGCCTTAAAGATGCTGAAAAAGACAAAAAGTTATCCGACGCGTTAAAGCAGGTCGATGAGTTGAAAAGGAGGATGGAGCAAGGTTCTCAACAGACTCAGGGAGAAGTTTTAGAATTAGAACTGGAGGCGTTGCTTAAAAAGGAATTTCCATTCGATGATATCGAACCGGTTTCTAAAGGTGTTCGTGGTGGAGATATTTTGCAGATAGTTAAAACTCAGTCTGGGCGAGTTTGCGGGAAAATTATTTGGGAAATAAAAAGAACCAAGGCTTGGAGCGATTCGTGGATTCAAAAATTAAAAAATGATCAACGCGAAGCTAAGGCTGGTCTATCTGTTTTAGTGTCTGAGGCCCTGCCTCAGGGGTTTCATCACTTTCGTCAAATGGATGGAGGCGTGTGGGTTACTGATGTGCCCTCCGTTGTTAGTTTGGCGATCGCCTTACGAGTTGTTTTGGTTCAAGTAGCCAATGCGCGCGAGTTTGAAACAGGGAAAAAGGAAAAGATGGAGCTTATTTATATCTATCTTACTGGGCCGGAATTTAAGAATCGGGTTTCAGCAATTATTGAAGCTTTTAGAGCTATGCATGAAGATTTGGAGTCTGAAAAAAGAGCTATGCAACGCATTTGGGAAAGACGCACTAAGCAGATTGAAAAAGTTATTTCAAATACTTCGGGAATGTACGGAGATCTTGAAGGTTTATCTGGGGATGCTCTGCCATCGATAAAAATATTAGAATTACCCGGTGACACAGAAAAAGATACATAATATAGAGGGTATATGCTTGAGAGATCTGGAAGTGTCAACAAAGTTGGATTATTTGAAAATTAAGTCCCCACTGCCCCCAATATGAGCACAGCAGTGTCTCGAAAAAATTAAAACGTCTGCATAGGAAGTATAAAAATATAGTTGACAATAAAATTATAGTATGCTATATTTTTTACAACGAAAGGGAAATTAGTGGCTGAAGGAAAATACTCTTTAAGGCAGACGAAATATGCCAAGACAAAAATAGCCCTCGCGAGGGCATTTCTCAAACGCCTGAAATCTACACGGCTTCAGGACATTTCCATAAAGGACATTTGTAAGGTTGTTGAGATATCAGAGGGGACATTTTATAATTATTTCCCAAACAAGATTGACCTCACGCGGTATATCGAAAGGCTCATCCTGCTTAAAATCGCCTGGCAGATAAAGCAGAAAGAAGACAGCCTGAAGGTGCTTGAATCCATAGAATACGGTTTTTGCCTGATAGCCGAAGAGATAAAACGGCCCTTTTTGTTTTATGAAATAGTTTCGCTTCACGCGGCACAGAGGGTCAAGTTCAAAAAGGCGGTCCTTTTTAGCCAGGTTGAAAAATATTTCGCGTTTCCGGGATATAAGGGTATTGAAACCATCAGCGTTGTTACATTGGATACCTTGTTCATGTCATTGATCGTAAAGGCCCAAGAGGGCGGTATCATATCCAAAAAATACAAGGCTGCTGATATACTCATTAACCTCATGGCTGTATTTGTAGGGGTTCCGCTTGTTATCCAGGAGGAAGAGTTTGGGGGGTTAGATAAATTATACAGAGAGCAGTTGGCCCTGTTGTGGAAGGCGGTAAAAACGGATGCGGGTAAAAAGTAGAATAAAATGGATTGTCTTAGGTATTTTTGCCGGTATAGTATTGTACGGTTTGTCACATGCAGGGGTGAGGCCTGCCTTTGCTGAAACTGATGTTTTGCAGGTCAGCCTTGATGATGCCGTCTCAATGGCAATTAAGACAAGCGAGGATATCAGGATACAGGAGAACGAGGTGGCCCGCAGTGATTCAAATGTCAGGGTTGCCAAAAGCGAGCTTTTGCCTTATGCCTCGGGTTCTGCTGTCTGGTCACGGAATTATGAGTATCCCAACATTCCTGCCACGGCGGCAATCAAGGAATATGATTTTAATATCGGCGCAAGCGTTGACCAGAAGCTCTTTACATTCGGCCGCATAGCCTCCTCCATATCAGCGGCAAAAAAACAGTTTGAGGCAAGCTGTTGGGACAAAGAAACAACAAATCAGGATGTCATATATATAGCCAAGACGTCTTATTATAATGCGTGTTTGGCGAAACGCACGCTTGGCATAGTCCAGGAATCCTACAGGCATGTTCAGGAAAACAAAGCTATACTTGAGGACAGATCATCGAGCGGCCGCGCGTCAAAATATGATAATATCAAAATGGCGGCGGACATGGCATCCAGGATACCTATGCTAAGCAACGCGCGCGCCGCGTTAAACTATGCCCTGGAGACGCTCAAGAGGGTTATCGGTGTTGACAGCCAGACCCAGATCAATATAGCGGACGGTTTTGATGCCGAATATATTCTTCTCGATAGACAGGCGCTTACCGATGAGTTATTGAGCAGACAGCCTGCCCTGAAGGCCCTTAAAACCGGAGTCGGGGCCGCGCAGGATATGATATGGCAGAAGCGGGCCGAATATTTTCCGGAGCTTTCCGCTTTTTCGACATGGAGTAATAAGGGTTCCAGCAATAAGTCGGATATCCGCAGTGAGAATCTGCATGATTACGGCATAATAGGGTTGAAGGTCGCCATGCCGATATTTGAAGGCGGTAGGCGCCTTGAGGCTGTCCAGCAGGCCAAATTAGATAAGAGCATAGCCGAACTAAACCTGAAAAAATTGACCAAGGACCTCTTGCTCGAATTAGATTCCGCTGTTGTGGTGTATAATGAATACGTGAACACATTACATAGTTATTACGAATCGGTACGTCTTGCCTCGGAATCATTCAAGTTAAGCCAGGATATGTTCCATTCGGGCCAGATATCCATCACAGACCTGAATACGGCCGAGTTGCTTTTGACCCAGGAAATGTTAAACAGGGAAACGGCCTTATTTAATATCAACGAGACCCTGGCAAAGATCAAAAAACTGACTGTCCAGGAGCCTGAAAAAGATGAATAAAAAACGTATTTTTTTATATCTTGCAACTCTTGTGGTGTTTGCCGCGATGGTTATTATAAGGCAGGGTCAGGTTCGTTGTAACCGCGCTCACGAGATAGTGAGTGTCTCTGCCCAGTATCAGAAATACGGGAAGCCTGTTTTTGCCAAGCCCGCTATTTTAGAGGATGTTTTTGTGTTTACCAAATTGACTCTGCGTTCTACAGGCGATAAAACCTTGGAAGGTTATGTGCCAAAGGATATCCGGGACAGGCTCGCGGCAGGCCAGCGCATTTATGAGGAGTTGCCGGATAAACAGGATATAGGGTATATAAGCAAGATAAGTGAAGAGATAGTTCTTGATACGGGGATGTATCATGTTGAGGCGGTTTTGAGCACGCCGCCAGGCGCGGATAGGTGGCGGGCCGTCTGTGTTAATACGGCAGTGTTTGCCGGAGTGCTTCGCGTTTCCGACGATGTTATAGACAGGGAAAGCGGGAGCGCTTATATATGGAAAATCAGCGCCGCCCGCGCGCTTAGACAGGCAATAGAAATAGACCAGCATAATGGTTATGGCGCTGTTATCAAAAGCGGTCTTGAGCAAGGAGATGTGTATGTCTATAACGGGTTTACACAGTTACAAGAAAATGACCCGGTCAGCATTGTTAATAAAATAGACGGTTTGGGGGCAAGATAATGATCGAATTTTTTGTAAAGCGTCCGGTGACAACGATAATGTTTATCTGCGTGTTTGTTGTGCTGGGGCTTGTCAGTTACGGTAGTTTACTGGTTGAAAGCACGCCAAAGATAGATTTTCCTATTGTGACCGTATCTGTTGTTTTCCCCGGCGCGACGCCACTTGATGTGGAAACACTTGTGGTCAATAAGGTTGAGGACGCTGTCTCGGAGATATCCGAGATCAAAAAGATCAGGAGCCAGTCATACGAAGGCTTTGGCTATGTGTATGTGGAATTTCTCCTGTCGGCTGACGTAAATGTAAAATCTATAGAAGTGAAAGACAAGGTGGAGGCTATACTAAATGACCTGCCTGAAGCTATAGAAAAACCCATAATAGAAAAATATGATCCCCTGATGACGCCCGTTATGGACCTTGTCCTTTCAAGCAGCACGCTTGACGGCAGGACCCTTTATGAATACGCCGATAAGGTGTTAAGGGATAAACTTTCTTCAGTAAAAGACGTTGCCAAGGTGGATGTGTATGGAGGCAAGGAACGCCAGATCAATATAAGGTTGGACCCGATGCTGATGAAAGAGCGTTTTATCACTATCCAGGAGGTTATAACCGCATTGCGCGTGAAAAACATGGATATCCCTGCGGGCAACCTTGAAAAAGGAGACCGCGCTTTGAGTGTGCGTTTTGTGGGGGAGTTTCAGGATACGGATGAGATAGCGAACATGGCGTTGACATCCGCGGACGGGGACACTTTTTCTTTAAAGGACATAGCTGTTGTCGAGGACGGCTTTATGAGGATAGAATCCATAGCGCGTTATAATGGCAAGGATGTGGTAGGCCTTTCTTTAAAAAAGGTTTCCGACGGTAACGCGATAGTGGTGGCAACGCAGGTCAGAAAGAGGCTTGATGAATTCCGCGGTACCCTGCCCGATGGCATGGATCTTGACATAGCGACTGATACCACAAAGTTCGTTATTAACGAAACAAAAGACACCCAGTTAAATATCCTTATCGGTATATTATTGACGGTCATTATCCTTTACCTCTTCACCGGCAGGCTTAATCTCACCTTTATAGCGGTTGTTGTTATACCGTCTTCTCTTATATCGACCTTTGCTTTGATGAACGCCTCAAAATTTACTATTAATATGGCAACACTGCTTGCCATCGCGACAAGCATGGGTACGCTTATAGCTAATGCCATTGTCATTATAGAGAACGTGCTTGAGCACCTTGAACATAAAGAATCGGCCATTCACGCTGCCATAGACGGGACAAAAGAGGTCACGGGGGCAATCCTGGCATCGGCAGGCACGAACCTGGTTGTGTTTACCCCTATTGCTATGATGGGTGGCATACCCGGCCAGTTTATGAAACCGTTTGGGTTGACCGTGGTGTACGCGACACTGTTTTCGTTGATTGCCTCTTTTTCCCTTACCCCCATGTTATGCGCCGTTTGGCTGAAAAAGAACCCCAGTGCCGGTAAGAGCGGAAAAGGTATCTTGAGCCGGCTGTCGCGGATACCTGTCCGGCTGACAACCCGTGCCATGGAATTTTTAAAAAAGGAATACAAGTACATCTTTGAGACAATGTTCCGGTATCCTAAATCCACAATCCTTGTCACTGTCCTGGCATTTTTTTCGCTGGTATTTGTTATGCCCTACCTTGAGAATGAATTTATGACGACATCCGACCAGGACAAGATCAGCATCCAGATAAACCTCCCGCAGGGCTCTACCATAGAAAGGACACTGGCGGTAGTTAAACAGATAGAGACGCATCTTGACACCCTGCCGGAAAAAATGTCATATATGGTCAATATAGGCGATAACGGCGCCGAGAACGCGAATATTACCTTAGACCTTGTGCCTTCTAAAGAGAGAAGAAGAAGCGATCTCGAGGTTATAAGCTCGCTCATACCTTTTTTATCATCAATACCTGACACGGAGGCGCATCTTGTCCGTTCCGGCCTTGCCGGCGGACTGCAGGAAGGAGACGTCTCTATAGATGTTTATGGCATTGATTATGATAAGATGATAGAGCTTTCCTGTCAGCTTAAGTCTATCATGGAGGCAACGGGATATTTTCGTTCCGTGGGTTCATCCTACAAGGTGCCAAAGGCAGAGGCGCGGTTTATACCGGACCAGGACAAACTTATAGAATACGGCCTTAACGCCGGTTATGTTGGTGCCAGCATACGCGCATCCATTTATGGTGATGATTCCAATGTCTATAAAGAAGGCGGCGAGGAGTATGATATCAATGTTGAGCTTGATGATAGATACGCCCAGACCTTTGATGATATACAAGAGATATCGGTGATCTCTCCCAAGGGGCTTATACCTATAACTGAATTAGGCCTCCTTACCAAGGCCAAGGCCATGCCGACAATCTGGCATCGTGATAAGAGCCGTGTTATAAGGTTGGAGGGTTATTTGTCGAAAGGCTCTCTTGGGTTATTGAAGAACATCTTAAACAGGGATTTTGGAAAAATAGGTTTTCCCAAAGGCTATGGTTATAGTTATGTAGGTGATTCGGAATACCAGGAGGAGTCAGGCGGTGAGATGTCCAAGGCGTTCACCATAGCCGTTATATTAACCTTTATGCTTTTGTGTGCCATAATGAATTCCTTTAAATATCCTATACCCATATTGTTGATGGTACCGGCATCTTTTATAGGCGTATTCTATGCGATGTTTTTTCTTGGCGCATCGGTCAATATGGCATCTATGCTGACTATGGTAATGCTTGTAGGCCTTGTCGTAAATAATGCTATTTTATTACTTGACTATGCCCTGGTTAAGATAAGACAGGGTATGCCTGTTAAAGAGGCCTTATGGCAGGGGGCGTCGGTAAAATTCAGGGCGATATTAATGACATCGATAGCTATCATTCTCGGTATATTGCCGCAGTTGTGGGTTATATCAGCGGCTAAGAGGTCAATGAGCGTTGTTATGATGGGTGGTATGGCGGCCTCTATTTTGTTTACCTTTATATCCGTGCCCGTTATCTTCTGGTATATTGAGCGTTTTAATATCCCGAAGATCTTTAACAGGGCCGCGGCTAAGTAACCGGCCAAACGCGCGCGCAAATACCCGCGTTTCCTAAGGCCGCCTTAAAAAGCCGTGATGAAAAAAATATTATTAATTTTGATCCCGGTTATATTAGCAGCCTCCGGCTGTGTTTCAATCCGCCACGCCGTACCCGCAGGCTTGTCAAATCAAGTCTATATACCCGGATTCCAGGATATCAGGGCTTTTAGCGGCAGGTCCAGCGGGTGTTTCAAGGAAGATCTTATCGATTTGCTGGAACAGGATCAGGATAAGGGTTGTTTCCCGGGCGCCGGCAGGCCTAATGTATATTCCATGCTCGCTCTTTCCGGCGGATCGGCAAACGGCGCTTATGGCGCGGGGCTTTTAAAAGGCTGGTCAGCAAGCGGGCTTAGGCCTGATTTCAAGATTGTTACAGGTATTAGCACAGGCGCCATAATGGCGCCGTTTGCTTTCTTGGGCAGTGAATATGACGATAGATTAGAGCAGTTATACACAAGGTATTCTGCCAAGGATATCATCGGAAGAAAGGGGCTGTTCCAGGGGCTTTTTGGCGATTCGTTCGCTAGCAGTTTTCCCCTGGAAAGGCTTATCGCCGGTTATTTTAACCATGAGATTTTAAAGCAGATATCGGATGAGCATAATAAAGGCAGAAGGTTGTATGTGGGCACGACTAACTTAGATGCGCAGAGGCTTGTGATATGGGATATGGGCAGGATTGCCCGCGGCGGAGACGAAAAGGCGCTAAGGCTTTTTCGTAAGATAATATTGGCATCGGCATCTATGCCGGTGCTTTTCCCGCCGGTTTATATCGGCGTAGAGGCCGGTAATAGTGTATTTGACGAGATGCACGTTGACGGCGGTGTGACAAAACAGGTATTTTTTCTGTATGATGTTATACAGGGATTAGAAAACGCCGTGAAGGAAAAAGGTATACGGCGTTCCGCGATAAAATATGAGATTTATATTATACGAAACGGTTATGCTGATGCCGTTTGGCAGGAGGTGCCCGGCCGGCTGGTCTCGATAGCGGAAAGGACTGTAGATACAATGACGCAGGCCCACGCGGCAGGCGATATATGCCAGCTGTATTTCTTTACAAGTAAGTATGGTGGCGATTTTAATCTCGCCTATATCCCGGAGGATTATAAGCCGAAGGCCAAAGGCTTGTTTGAGCCCTCTGAAATGCAAAACCTTTTCGATACCGCTTATAAAAAGGCCTTAAAGGGTTATCCCTGGAAGAAGGCGCCGCCCGGTTTCGAGCGCATATAACGCGTGTTACGCAGGGTTGCCGGTTCTTATATTTGCTTGCATTAAGCGCGGGTTTATGATATGGTATTAAATCATATTTTTAAAGTGCCGAGGTAGCTCAGATGGTAGAGCGCGGCCCTGAAAAGGCCGGCGTCACCAGTTCGATTCTGGTCCTCGGCACCATTTTTTTAAAACGCGGCTTTTTCTCGCTAAGACCGTGACCTTGGGTTTCCTTCCGAGTCAAAACTTATTATTTTGTTTGATTTTTTTGCGTTCGTATTATATATTAAATGTGCGAAAACGTGAAATGCCCATGTAGCTCAGCTGGCAGAGCAGAGCTTTCGTAAAGCTCAGGCCGTGGGTTCGATTCCCTCCATGGGCTCCACCATCTTTTAAGTTGTTCCTAAGGCGGCCCGGCGCGGCGGGGTATATCTAACCGCGCGTATTCTATGCCGGACTGTGATCAAAAGCAGGTTTATATGGCAAGATCAAGGGATATATTGAGAGAGCCGGATTTTTTGTTTTTATGGCTTGGGCAGATCATATCTCAATTTGGTGACAAACTGATAATGATGGCCCTTGTAGGGCTTGTATCTAATAAGACCCCGGGTTCAGCCTATGAAATGGCCAAGCTGTTCTCGTTTGTGGTTATCCCTGTTTTTCTCATCGGCCCAATCGCCGGGGTTTATTCAGACAGGTGGTCCAGAAAATGGACAATGATAATCTCCGATTGCGTAAGAGGCCTGCTCGTGATGGCAATAGCCGCCTATTGGATATTGGTCCCATCCCTGAAGCCGCTTTTCCCGGTGTATATCCTTGTTTTTTTGATATTCACAGTCACCCGTTTTTTTATTCCTGCTAAAATGGCCATTGTTCCCGAGCTGCTCACAGAGGATAAGATACTTAAGGGTAATTCATTATTACATATAACAGGCATGATAGCCTCTGCCATAGGTTTTGGGATGGGCGGTATCATGATATCATCGCCTTTGATAGGGGTAAAAGGAGGCCTTCTTATAGATGCCGCGACGTTTTTTCTATCAGCCGCGCTTCTCACCTTTGTTTCGGGTTCCGGCAGGTTATTTATCGGCAAAAAGGTCTCCTTGCGGTTAGGTAAAAATGCGGGTAAGCCGTTAAGGCAATCAGTCTTTGGTGACATAAAGTATGGCATAAAACATATAATAGACCAGCCAAGGATGCATCTTGTCGCCGGCCTGCTTTTTATATTAGCCAGCGGCGTGGGAGCCAGTCAGGTTGTTCTCATCGTATTTATACAGGATTCACTCGCCAGCGTTACAAGGGATTTGGGCTTATTGATAATGTTCTTTGGAATAGGGTTATTTGCCGGCGCCATTGTTTACGGAAAACTTGGAGATAAACTACCCAGGATAAAAGTCGTATTATTAAGCCTTTTATTGGGGGGAGTATTTTTATTGCAATTTCTTGTTCTTCTCCGCATGTTCTCTAATTTTACGCTTGCCGCTGTAATAACTTTCTTCTTTGGGGCCGCCATATCACCTATTATAATATCATCAAATACCATGGTGCACGAATTGATACCTGAAGACGCCCATGGCAGGGTATTCTCGTCGCTCGAGGCCGTTGTGCATCTTGCCTACTTGATATTTATGTTTGTATCTGCTATACTGGCCGAAGCAATAGGTACCTTTAATATCTTGCTGATAGTAGGCGTGGTATTTGTTTTAGTCGGGTTGACAGGGACCAGGAGATTAAAAATTGTTTAGAAAGACTTTCCCGGGCGGGATTCACCCTGCCTGCCGCAAAGACTTGTCGAAAGATCTGCCCATAAAAACCCTCGCTTTGCCGGCAGAGGTCATAATACCGCTGTCACAGCATATAGGAGCGCCTTGCAGACCTGTTGTAAAACCCGGTGACCGTGTAAGAACAGGCGATATAATAGCCCAAAGTGAAAGATTGATATCGGCCCCTATACATGCCTCTATTTCAGGCTCAATCAAGGTTATAAAAAAGTCCAGCCACCCTGTATTAGGGGATTGTGAGGCAATAGTAATCAGCTCGGACCAAAAAGACGAAAAGGGTTTTAGGCCGGGTCCGCCGGCAGAGATGATATCCAGCCTCCCGGCTGAAGCAATCAGGCAGCGTGTTTTGTCAGCAGGTATTGTAGGTTTAGGCGGCGCGGCGTTTCCCACGCACGTTAAGTTGTCGCCGCCTAAAGATAAAAAGATAGACACTTTTATCCTAAACGGAGCGGAGTGCGAGCCGTATCTGACCTGTGACGACCGTGTGATGCGCGAATATCCCCGGCAGGTTTTTACGGGCATGTTATTATTAATGAAGGCCGCCGGCGTCTCAAGGGGTATTATAGCTATTGAAGACAACAAACCAAAGGCGATAAAGGCCTTAAAGAAGGCTCTTGAGGGCTCTGACGCGCCGGTCGATACATTGCGCGGTATAAAGATAGCCTCCATCCCTGTTAAATATCCGCAAGGCGGGGAAAAGCAATTGATAAAGGCCTTGACCGGCAGGTCTGTGCCGCCCTTGAAGCTTCCTTTTGATGTGGGTTGTTTAGTTGACAATGTGGGGACAGCCTATGCAGTCTATGAGGCTGTGTGCGAAAATAAGCCCTTGTTTGAAAGGGTGATAACAGTAACAGGCGATGCTGTAAAAGAGCCGGCTAATTGCCTGGTAAGAATAGGAACGCCCGTTTCGTTTGTTATTGATGCATGCGGCGGTATAGATAGTTCGCCGGCAAAGCTTATTATAGGAGGCCCTATGATGGGCATCGCGCAATATACGGCAAATGTCCCTGTGATAAAAGGCACTTCAGGGGTATTGTTGTTAAGCCAAAGTCCTGATCCGCCCGGGAAGGCGCAATATTGCATAAGGTGCGGCAGATGCGAAGAAAGCTGTCCTGTAAAACTTATACCCGCAGAAATAGCGAGGGCATCAGAGCGCGGGAGATTTGATATAGCGCGGGAGTTAAATGCCGTTGACTGCATAGAGTGCGGGTGCTGCAGTTATGTCTGTCCGTCCCGGATGCCGCTTGTCCAGCTTATTAAACATGCCAAAAAGGTTATAGCATGCGGAACCTGACTGATGTGACATCTTCGCCGCATATACATTGCGGGAGGACTGTTAAAGGGGCTATGTGGGCGGTATGCGCCGCTTTGATACCCGCAGGCCTATGGGGTATCTGGGCATTCGGGGTTAAGGCCTTATATCTTATCTGCGCCTCAATCATATCATGTGTGCTGACTGAAGCGGCTGTACTGCGTTTAAGGAAAAGGCCCGTTATCATAGAAGACGGAAGCGCTGTCCTGACAGGCCTGCTTTTGGCTTACAATGTCTCCCCATGTGTTCCGGTTTGGCTTATATGTGTTGGGGGGGTTTTTTCTATAGCGGTTGTAAAACAGGCCTTTGGCGGGCTTGGTATGAACATATTCAATCCCGCCTTAGCGGGACGGGCCTTTCTTATGGCGTCATGGCCTGTGTATATGACCAGTTTTAAAAATCCCGGATGGCAGATAGACGCGCTTACGACAGCCACGCCTCTTACTAATGTAAA
>JBAZLY010000018.1:0-23774 GCA_041650035.1 Candidatus Omnitrophota bacterium
AGGTTATATTCGAAAACCCCGACAGGATAATACTGGCCTATATGAAATCCGACACCTGGGTAGAGCGCAATGTTTTTAAAAGGATGGGTTGGCAGGATATACGTGCCATTAAGGACGGCAGGGTATATGCCGACATAGACCCTGATATTATATTAAGGCCCGGCCCCAGGGTCGCCCAAGGCTTAATCAAATTATATGAGAGTTTCTATGAACGCTGATTACGCGAGAGCATTGGCCCTGCTTGTTTTAACGCTTATTGCCTCGGTCTTTTTATCCCTTGTCATGGGGAGTGTAACAATTCCAATGGGTTCCTTATTCAGCCCAGGTATGAAGGGCATATTGATGCTAAGGATCGGCAGGGTTCTGCTTGCGGTATCCGCGGGCGCTTCTTTGGCTGTTGTAGGCGCAATACTGCAGGGGCTTTTAAAAAATCCTCTGGCCGACCCCTATATTCTGGGTATATCAAGCGGTTCAGGCCTAGGCGCTGTTATTGCTATTATGTTGGGGCTTAATATACCGATACTGGGAAGCCTTTCAATTCCGTTATCTGCATTTGCCTTTGGACTTTGTTCAATTATGTTTGTGTATTTTTTATCCAAAAAAGGTTCAAGAGTAGGCACAGAAGACCTCTTGCTATCCGGGGTTATTGTCACATCCATGTTATCGGGGGTGATCATGTACATAGTCTCCGCCGCCGAGCGTGAAGGCCTCCACAGCGCTTTGTGGTGGCTTCTTGGCAATACCCAGGTCTATGACCCGCGCCTGCTGTCTGCTGTGTTAGCGATATCCCTGTCGGGTATCATTATCAGCGTTATATTGGCAAGGCACCTTAATATTATGAGTATTGGCGAAGAAGAGGCCCTTTCTATGGGTCTTGATGTAGAAAAGACGAAGATATTTTTTTTTATTATTTCATCCGTTATGACAGCCTCTATTGTTTCTGTATGCGGGATGATAGGTTTTGTCGGATTGATTATACCGCATATAGCGAGGAGGATAACCGGTCCTGACCACAGAAGGCTTATACCTGCCAGTGCCTTATGCGGCGGCATATATCTTGTATTATGCGATATTGCGGCAAGGAGACTGGCATACCCGATGGAGTTGCCGATTGGGGTAATAACCGCTGTTTGCGGAGGGCCTTTTTTCATATTACTTCTTAGGCGCTCCAAGGTACCGGATTGAACCGCGATTTTTATGGCGTATCTTATGGCCCGCCGATATCGGCTTAAGGAGGCTTGAGTTGTTAATTTGCGATGATGTCTAACCGAAAAGAGCCTATATGAATTTTTTGCAGGTTAAGAACATAGAAAGCGGATATGGCGCAAAGGCCGTTATACGGGGTATCTCCTTTGAATCGAATAAAGGGGAGTTCATAGGTATTATCGGGCCTAACGGTTCCGGCAAGACAACGCTTTTAAAAACCATCTCACATATAATAAAACCGTTTAAAGGCACTGTCTTGTTAGGCGCGCAGGATATACATGCCATGGATAGGGCTGTCCTGGCAAGGCGTGTTGCCATGGCTGGCCGGGGTATACTAAGCATATTTTCTTTTACCGTAGAAGAGATAGTGCTTATGGGTAGAAACCCCTATATCGGATTCTTCGGGCATGAGAAGAAAAAAGATCTCGAGAAGGTCAGGCGCGCCCTGGAGTTGACAGGTCTGACGCGGTTGAAGGATAAACTCATTCATTGCCTAAGCGCCGGAGAAGGCCAGCGCGTATTGATAGCCCGCGCCCTTGCGCAGGAGCCGGAGTTGCTTTTGCTTGATGAGCCGACTGCTCATCTTGACATTGGTTATCAGACCGATATCCTTGACCTGATCAGGTCTCTTCAACGTGAATCAGGGCTTAGTATAATATGCGCTATGCATGACCTGAATCTGGCCTCTCAATATTGCGACAGGCTCCTTCTTATCCATAATGGATCAGCTGTGGATTTCGATATCCCGCAATGTATCCTAAGGTATGATATTCTTGAGAGTGTTTTTAACGCGGCATGCGTGGTTGATAACGCGATATTATCCGGAAGGCCAATAGTTATACCATTCTCGAGGTGTTCTCGATAAGCCTGTCCCGCCGCCCTTTTAAAGAGAATGTTAAATATTAAGCCGGTTTTCCCCATCCCTCAGCTGGGCGCATAAACTTTATGTTGACATTAAGATTGTAAAGGGTATAATTGTAAAAAATTTGATATGCAGGCCGCGAAAGCCTTAAAAGGGAAATCCGTTAGAATCGGATACGGTCCCGCCGCTGTGTATGGAACGAAAGCCATGATAATCCACTGGCTGTAATTGCCGGGAAGGAATGGTTAGTAGATTGCCATGAGTCAGAAGACCTGCCTGCATAATAATGGATAGATGCCTCGGAGAAAGGGCCGTCTTTCCGTATACAGGGTATACAGCTCTTCTCGGTCGGAGAGGGCGAAACAGGGTGCAGCCCCGGTATGGATATGCTTGCTTGGCGCAAGCCGTATCCGTGCCGGGGTTTTTTAACAAAAGGGAAACTGCGGTGAAATTCCGCGGCTGTCGCGCAGCGGTTAAAGCCCGAATACCTTAAAAAGGAGGATGGAAACCGATGCGCAGGACATTGATTACAGTGGTTTTTTTGGTTGTTTATGCGGGCAATGCCGTCTCTGATGACAAAGCGGCAATCCAGCTTGAACCGATCGTGGTAACACCTTTCAGGTTTGAGACAGGGATGAATGGTATAACAAGCTCCTTTTCGGTTATTACCAGTGATGAGATAAATGGCGATAAAGGCCCGGTTCTTGATATATTGCGCCGTCAGACGGGTGTATGTGTAAGTGATTATTACGGAAACGGTGTCAAGGCCTCGGTTGATCTTAGGGGTTTTGGCGAGACAGCGCAGATGAACACACTGGTCCTGGTCGATGGCAGGAGAGTAAACTCAACGGATTTAAGCGGTGTCGATTGGTATCAGATACCCAAAGAGGTCATAGAGAGGATAGAGATAGTTAAGGGCTCGGGTTCGGTTCTTTACGGGGACAATGCCGCGGGCGGTGTCATAAATATAATAACCAAGAGATCCGTCAAACCGTATAGTGTGAAATTGGAGCAGAGGTTTGCCAGCTATGCCGGATTTACCAGTTTAGCACAGACCGCCCTGTCCCGGACAATATCGGCATTATAGTAAATGCCCGCAGGGATAAAAGCGATGGTTACAGGCAGAATTCTTATGTCAAGGGCACTGATTTTTTTGGCTCCCTTAGATATGACATGACTGATAATATCACATGCGATTTCGACGCCCATTATAATGAGCTTGACCTCGGGCTTCCCGGCGCGCTTTCTGAAGACGATTTGAAAACCCGATCGCGCAGGGATTCAAAGTATAAAGATGACAGTCTAAGCCAGCAGGATTGGTATCTCCATGCCTATCCCCAGATAAAGATAAATGACAATATAATACTTGCCAGCGGTTTCGGCGCAAGGCGCAGGAGCAGCACCAGCGATTGGGCGTCATCAAACAAGGACACGGGCAAGACCGAGATCGAGACATATAATATTACGCCTAATTTAGTAGTGAATATACGTGATAAGTATAAGGTCGTGGCCGGGTTTGATTATTATAAGGATACAAACGAGGCGCGTGATTATGCCAGGGCCGCGGACTCTCTTACAGGGGCAAGTGATATCAAAAAGCAATCAAAGGGTTATTATGCCCAGGCCGAGGTCAACCCGGTAAAGCCGTTATTTATAAGCGCCGGCTATCGGTATGAGGAGGCTGAATACGGATTTGTTTATAATGATTATCAGGGATATTATACGAATGTTGACGACAAAAAGACCATGGATGCGGAGGCAATAAATGCCGGTTTGTCGTATGTGTTCTTTGAGACAAACAAGGCCTATTTGAATTTCAGCAAAAGCTTCAGGCTGCCGGCAACAGACGAGTTTCTCCTGTATGACTGGACCCTTTGGCCTGCCGGCAGGTTCATAAATACGTCCTTGAGGCCGCAGGAAGGTTATTCTTTTACAGCTGGCCTTGATATCGCTTTTGGGGCCTTAGCCGTTGTCAAGTCGGCAGGGTTCTGGATGGATACGGAAGACGAGATATATCTTGATCCGTATTTGTATGAAAACAGAAATTATAACGATGATACGAAGAGAAGAGGGTTTGAGACAAGGCTGGATGTGTTTATTAATAAACACATAAGCCTTTACGGTTCGTATACCTTTACAAAGGCAAGTTTTAGCGGGGGCCGGTTTGACGGTAATGATGTCCCGGGCGTAGCGAGGCATGTCTTTGCCGCCGGCGCCGGGCTGCGTTTGGGATTGTTTTCTTTCAACTTAGACTTAAGGGACACGGGCAAAAGCAGGTTCATAAGTGATCAGGATAATTGCAAAGGATATCTTAAGGGGTATGTGGTAGCCGATGCCGGCTGTTCGTTAGAATATAAGGAGCTTACAGCGTTCTGTAAAGTGAATAATGTGTTTAACGAAAGATATTCAGAGTATGGGATAAGAAGCACGATGTATGATACCCGGAATTATTATCCCGCCCCGGAGAGGAATTTTGTCGCCGGAATAAGGTTTGAGTTCTAACTACCGCCTTGACAGGCGTGAATACGCGGTATTATAATAAAACCAAGATGCCATCAGACAGGGTTTTTATAAACGCCTTAGCGGTTTCACTCATTCTTCACGTTTTTATTGCGGCGCCTTTGCCGTTTAAAAGGGAAAATGTCAAGGTGAGAATGTCTGATGCAGAGACTGAATTTGTGTACAGTCCTGAAAAAAAGGCGCCTGTCTATTCAAGGCTTGTAGCCGAGCGCCAAAAGGCAAGACATACCGGTATATCAGGCCATAGGGCTGTTAAAAAACACCTGTCCACGGCCTCTTCTCCAGACCCGGTCAAGCAACAGCCCTTGAAAGAGGATACCGTTCATGCGGCCAGGCCCATAGGTACTTTACCGGAGAGATCTGACCTTGACAGATCCCTTCCGATACCCGTGGATAACAAGGTGTCAGCACGATATAATGGCGTGGTTTCGTCCATGCTCATAGCTGATGATAAAAAAGATCTTTCATCAGAGCCTGTATACCTTGATTATTATAATGCGGTAAGGTCGTGCATATATAAAACAGCACAGGCCAATAAACCCGATTATTTTGTGCAGGGAGAGGTCTGTCTGATCTTTATTCTGTCAAGGAGCGGCCGCCTTTTAAACGCAGGTATAATAGCCGAAAGATCGACAAAAAATCCCATACTTCAGAGGCACGCCTTATCCAGCATAGAGCGGGCATCGCCTTTCCCGGCGTTTCATGAATCCATGAAAGAACAACAGCTTACCCTGCGGATTAACATCTCTTTTGAAAAATAGTTACCTCCAATTACGCGGTATTGCTGCCTACAGCTTTAGACTGCCTATAAGAAACATAATCTCTAACGGGAGTTTTTAACCCGGATTATTTTCCGACCGCATACCCTGCCGGAAATATTTAAGCTATATCAGAAGACTCTAAAAATGCGCTATAAAAATGTGCTTGTAATTTTACCCTCTTGTGATATAATTTAAACAATCTTGACTATTAACATATTCACAGCGTGTGGTTATCACACGCGTACTTTGGATAAATTCACGCCGCGAAAAAATCATGTGTTTTTACCGGGATACAGTTTGTGCGCGGATGCAAGGGGGTGAATTAAGCTGTGCCGAAAATACATATTAAAGAGAATGAGCCTCTTGAGCGCGCCCTGCGCCGATTCAAAAAAAAGATAGAACGCGAGGGTATTATCAGGGAGGTCAAGGCGCGTAAGCATTACGAAAAGCCAAGTGTTAAAAAGCGCCGCAAGATTAGAGAAGCACGAAAGAAGAAGAGAAGATTTTAATTATTTATGAAGCACAGGGCCATTATATTATCATGCGTGTCATTTTTGGTATATATGGCCCTGTTTTTCTGCCCTGACTGCTATCCCCAGGAGTATGAGTTTCTACATTCCGACGTGACAAGGTATGTGTTGGCCAACGGTCTTACTGTTATCCTTAAACACGACAATAAGACGCCGACCTTTTCGGCGCAGGTCTACGTGCGGGCAGGTTCCGCGACGGAAGAACGATATGCCGGTTCAGGCATAACCCATCTTATAGAGCATATGATATTTAAGGGTACCTCCACTATGTCAGCGCAGGAGGTATTGTTGCGTATAAAGGCTCTTGGCGCTGGTATAGACGCGTATACGACGCTTGATTACACCGCTTTTAAAATGCAGGGCGCCGCGGATAATATAAAAGCGTTGCTTGAGATATTTTATAATATCATATCTGATCCGCGCTTTGACAACTCGGAACTGGAGAAGGAAAAAGAGGTAATAAGGACCGAGGCGCGTTATATTAACGATAATCCCGACAAATACTTATCAACGCAATTCTGGCAAAGGGCCTATGTAATACACCCTTACCGCGATCCTATAATCGGATATAACGATATATTTGACACGATAATCAGAGATGATATCGTTGGCTATTATCGGCAATTTTATGTCCCTAATAATATGGTTCTGGTTGTCGTTGGTAATTTTGATATTGGCAGTGTCCGGCAGGTGATAGGGGATAGTTTTGGCAAACTCAAACGCAGGCCGGTCGCTATCCCGTCTCTTGCCCGGGAACCTGCCCAGATCACGATGCGTCTGGATGCGATTGAATACCCGGTATCAAAGACGTCTTTACTTATCGGTTTCCATTCCGTGTCCTTGTCGGAAGCTGATATATTTGCCCTTGATACGCTGGCTGTTATACTTGGCACAGGGAGATCGTCTTTATTGTATGAGGCATTGCGCGACAGGTTAAGATTGGTCTATGCTATTGACGCCTGCAACTATACTCCTTTTCATCCGGGGCTTTTTTTGATAGGAGCGACATTGGAGCCTGATAATGAGGAGAAGGTGATAGACGAGATATTCAATGTGCTTGAGGGGATAAAAAAGAGCCCGATTAAGAAAAAGGATCTCGACAGGGCCAAAAAACAAGTTATAAGCTCCTATATATTCGGCAAACAGACACAGGCAGGCCAGGCGGCTGATTTAGGCGTAAGCCAGTTATTGACAGGGGACGTAGATTTTTCAGATCATTACGTAAAAGGGGTCATGTCTGTGACCTCCGAAGACCTGGCCTATGTGGCAAATAAATACATAAGAAGGCAGGTAATGACGAAGCTTAGCCTTAGGCCGCCGGTGCGTCCGAAAAATGAGGCGCGAGACAAGGAATGCCCGGCACAGCCTGAAGCGAGAAAGGTCTCGATGCGGACACTTAAGAACGGTATCAGGCTTATCGTGGCTGAAGACAAAAGCCTGCCCATTGTTTCGATCCAGGCCTGCATGAAAGCCGGTCTATACGTGGAATGTGTTCAAAATAACGGCATATCAAATATCGTTTCCCGGATGCTATTAAAGGGAACCGCCGGTCGAAGTCAGGCTGATCTATTTTACGCTATCGAATCAACCGGCGGAAGCCTGACATCCTACAGCGGAAATAATAGTATAGGCTTGTCGCTCGAGGTGATGAAAGAGGATTTTAAAAAGGGGGTTGACATATTATCAGACATTATCTTAAGGCCCGCTTTCCCGAAAGATAAACTCAAGGCCCTTAAGGACGATATTCTGGCGCAGATCAGCCTAAGGGATGACGATATCTTTCTTCGCGCCGGAAAGGTCCTTAAGCATAGCCTTTTTGAAGGCAGCCCGTATGGTATGGACCAGCTCGGAAGCCCGGAGTCCCTTGAGCGAATAACGCGTAAGGATGTGGTCAATTTTTATAGGGAATTTTGCGCAGGCCCTAATATCGTGATTGCTGTTTGCGGGGATGTGAATAAAGATGAGGCTTGCTCATTTATAGAGTCAAGGCTTAGGGGGGTTAACTTTAGGACCGGCCCTGATAGGCGTAAAAATACACTGAAACCGCTTGATAAAAAGATTGAGATATCGGGTAGTATGGATAAAGAGCAATCGGTTGTTATGGCAGGTTTCAGGGCCCCCGGGATAACAGAGCCTCAAAGATACCCGCTTCAGGTGCTTTCATCCGTATTTTCAGGTCCTGCAGGCAGGTTATACAATAATGTAAGGAATCAGCAGGGTGCGGCATACACGATTGGGGTATTTGGCATGACAGGGATAGATACAGGTTCATTTATATTTTACGCAGCCTCATCAGCACAACACTTAGACGCGATAAATGAGAGTATTTTTGCCCAGATAGAGGCGGTAAACTTAGGTGATATCACGCAAGAGGAGATAGACTCCGCGAAGAATGCCCTGCTTTCCCAATATTATGTTGAATTGCAGACAGCGGGAGTCTTTGCCCAAAAGATAGCACTCGACGAGCTTTACGGTTTAGGATTTCAGCATTATCTTCTCTATCCTGCCATCATAAATAATATTAAGAGAGATGATGTGATACAGCTGTCTAATATATACCTGACTCCCGCCGCCTGCGTCGTCTCCAAGATATTACCGGAAAAAGGCCGTGATTAGATGACCAGGCAATCTATTGTGGCGGGCAGATTTTATCCCGCGGACAAGAAAGGCATAGAGGGATTTCTTTCCGGGGCAGAGATATCTTTTAACCGCAAAAGCGCCGCGCTGGCGGTAATTTCTCCGCACGCCGGTTATATATATTCGGGTGCCGTATCTGCCCAGGTTTTTTCCGGTGTGCGTATTGCCGATACTGTTGTGATATTAGGACCTAATCATGCTTGCAGCGGCAGTCCTTTCGCTCTTTATGGAAGCGGCAGATGGCATACCCCTTTGGGTGATATAGCGGTTGATGAGGTCTTGTCCCTGGCCATACGTCAGGCTTGCGGGTTGATCACGGATGACAAGACGGCCCATTTACGCGAACACTCTGTGGAGGTGCAATTGCCGATACTGCAGTATTTCAGGCGCGATTTAAAGATAGTCCCTATTATATTGCATGGCGGGGATGTGTCGCAGTATCAGCAGATTGCAGAGGCTATAGTCAGCGCTAAAAAAAAGACCGGCAGGGACATATTGTTAGTAGCAAGTAGTGACATGACCCATTATGAGCCTTATGATATCGTCGTAAAAAAGGACAATATCGCTATAGAGGCCATCTTGAAACTTGATGAGTCTTTGCTTTATGAGTCGGTATGCCGTTATAACATAAGTATGTGCGGTTGTGCCGGTATCATTATAGCTGTATCAGCGGCTAAGAAAATGGGCGCTGGTTCGGCAAGGCTTATAAGATATGCCACAAGCGGGGACATCACGGGTGATTACGAGAGTGTTGTCGGTTATGCCGGTATAATAATGGAGTAAATCTTCGTATGGATAAAAGCAAGATAGCCCTTGTATTGGGTGGGGGCGCGGCAAGAGGGATAGCCCATATAGGTGTTTTGAAAGTGCTTAGACGTTACAATATGTCGTTTGATATCGTTGCCGGCACAAGCATAGGGTCGCTTATGGCTGCTATCTACGCCTTGGGCCTGCCGCTTGACATGGTAGAGGAAACTGCCCTTAAGACGACATGGAAGGATTTAAGCGATTTTGCTATTTCAAAAATAGGATTTTTAGACGGAATAAACCTTGAGCGTATCATCGAGAGGCTTTTAGATGGAAAGGGGTTTTCCGATATCAGGAAAGAATTCGCGGTGATAGCTACTGATATTGAAAATGGTGATGAGGTGATTATAAGGTCGGGCAGTCTTGTTAGGGCCATAAGGGCAAGCTGTTCTGTCCCTGGGGTATTTATCCCCGTGCGCGTTGATGGAAGGCTTCTTGTTGACGGGGGATTGAGAAATACTGTGCCTTCAGAGGTTGCCAAGGCCATGGGCGCTGATTTTATCGTTGCTGTTGATGTCGGTTATTGTGTCAAAAAGGGCAGAATTACGAATATATTCCAGGTGCTCTTTCAGTCAATGCAGATCATCGGTAGTGAACTCAATAGGCATGAGACTATGTCCGCAGATGTGGTTATCAACGTTCCCTTGGGTGAAGAGGTAGATCAGATGGCATTTGATAAGGCAGCGCACATTATATCCGTCGGAGAAAAAGCGGCGGAGGACGCTGTGCCTGATATTATCCGTTTGATAAAAATACGCGGCCATGCCGGTTAGACTGACTAAAATATTAAGTTTTTTTTCATGGAAAGGACATAAATTATGGATAAAACGATGCGGGATATGTCAGATACGTTAGAGGATAAAGGAGGGGATTTTGTTTTTTTTATAACAGGACTTGGTATGCAGGCTTTAATAGCCTTAGGCCATGTCCCCAACCCGGTGAACAGCAAAAAAGAGCCGGATCTCGCCCATGCAAAATATATGATTGATACGCTTGATATGATCAGCCGGAAGACACAGAATAATCTTGACGCCAATGAAGGCAAGATTTTGGCCGATATGCTTTATAATCTTAGGATGCAGTATGTGGAGTTGTCTAAGAAAGAGCCTTTAAAATGAGTATAATACTTGCGGTGATCGTGCTGTTATCTATTCTGGCCGTTGCGGTTATGGGCCTGGCGCTGTACAGGGTCTTATCAGGCAGGAAGGACAATTTTTGGCGTGAAGGCCTGACCCTTGTTTCGGATGTGGGCGCGTTAAAATCACTGATAGCGACTGTTGAAAACAACCAGAAGCTGCACCAGCAGACTGTGCAGGAGCTTAAGGATTCAGTTAAGGATGATTGTAAGACGTCGGATTCGATATATCGTAACCTTGAGTCTACTTCACGCGCCGTTGATATGATCAGGCAGCAATATGAGGAGTCCAGTAAGCGGGAGATGGAAAATTTTCAATCACTGAAGAGGCTTGAGGGTGTTATCGCTGGTTCCAAGCAAAAGGGTATTGCCGGTGAAAATATTTTGAGACAGACACTTAGCGTATTCCCGCCGGACATGATAAAGGCCAATTTTAAGATCAAGGGCAAAGAGGTTGAGTTCGGACTTATCCTGTCAGATAAGAAGGTCATGCCCATAGATTCAAAATGGTCTTCCACCGAATTACTTGAAGCTGTTTCGAACGAACAGGATCCTGGTAGGCTTGAAAGGCTTATGCACCAGGCGCAGAAAGAGGTAGGCAGAAGGGTTGCGGAGATCAGCCAGTACTTAGACCCGAATATTACCACGCCATGGGCTATAGGCGCCATACCTGATTCAATGTATTCTCTTTGCAGGAATGCGCATATTAACGCTTATTCAAAAAATGTTATCCTAGTCTCATACAGCATGCTTTTGCCCTATATACTTATGTTTTTCAGTCTTCACCTGCAATATGCCTCTTCCGTAGACATGGAACGCCTTACCCATTATCTTATTGATATCAAAAGGAATATTGAGCAGATGGGCAGTATTCTTGAAAACAGGATAGAGAGGGCAAGGGCCCTATTATCAAGTGCCTCGGATGAATACCGTCAGATACTCGGATCTCTTAAGGGTTCCGTTTCATTGTTGGAAACGCAGAGATCCCAGACCCCTCCCCCGCCCGAATGAAACAGGTGTATCGCGCAGGTTTTGGCGGTATAAGCGCGTACGGCAAGACGGAATAATGCCGTTTGCTATTTAACAGGCCACCCGTCGCCCGGTCAAGCTGCCGAGAAGCTGTTTGTATTTTCTTTACTTTAAAGCCTTCATTTGCTATACTGTTAATTTGTGAAAACCAAATCCCTCAATATCTTACGTATACTTGTCAGTTTTTTTTTACTATGCCTGCTCTTTTGGTTTATGCGGCGCGGATTGCCGGATATGTATGCCGCTATAATCAGCTCGGAAAAGACCCTGGTATTTTATAGCATGTCTCTTTTTCTTGTTGTGGCGTATCTCATAGCCTTAAGGCTTAAGATTGTGCTGTCCGCGCAGTTGATACGTATCAGCGTGAAGGAGTCGGTTTACCTGACATTTATCGGTTATTTTTTTAACAATTTTCTGCCTACGTCGTTTGGCGGAGATGTTTTTAAGGCTTATTATATCGGAAAAAAGTCCGGCAGGAGAGCGGGATCGCTGGCAGGCGTTTTTATGGACAGGATGCTTGCCATGATACCCTTCACGCTTATACCTGTTATAACAATAACTTTTTTTAATCACAGGATATTTAACAGATTGGTAATATCCGCCGCTTACATGATATTTCTTGTAAGCGTAATATTTGTCTGGATGCTTTTGCATAGAAATTCAGCCAGACGCCTGTCATTTATTTTGTTGCCATTTAAAGAAACATCCTGGTATGACAAGGCAAGGAGCGGCTATGATTTTTTAAATATCTATTCAAAGCGTCGATTGATACTTTTGCAGAGCCTGGCCTTGTCAATTGTGGTGCAGGTATTATCAGTGATGGCGACGTATATATTGGCCAGGGCGCTCGGTATCCACGATGTGGGTATAGGGGTATTTTTCATTGTTGTTCCGGTTGTAGGTATACTTACATTGATCCCTTCATTGAACGGCTTGGGCATAAGGGAGGGGGGGTATGTCTATCTTTTAAGCCCCTATATGGACCCGGAAAAGGCCTTGGCCTTGTCTATCATGGTTCTTGTCTCGCTTCTAATCTACAGCATTATAGGCGGTTTTATATACGGGTTTCAAAGAAGGTTATTTTCAGCTGATACCGCAAGCCGGGTATAGCGCGGGCTTGCCGGATCGCGCGGGATAGGATAACAAACGATAGGAGATAATTTTATGAAAAAAATACTGGTACTTAACGGACCGAATTTAAATCTGTTAGGGGCAAGAGAAAAATCTGTTTACGGCCAGACGAGCCTTGAGCAGATAAACCAGTTATTGATGGAAAAGGCCAGGGGTATAGGGGTAGTAGTTGATTTTTTTCAGTCTAATCATGAGGGGGAGCTTGTCCAAAGGATACAGGATGCCAAGGCCTTGGGTTTTGGCGCTATAATTATTAATCCCGCCGCGTATACGCATACAAGCGTCGCGATCAGGGACGCAGTAAGCGCTGTTGATATACCGGTTGTGGAGGTGCACATATCAAATATTTACGCGCGGGAAGAGTTTAGGCATAAGTCTATTATCGCCCCTGCCGTATCAGGCCAGATATCAGGTTTCGGCGTGAATAGCTATATTCTTGGTTTAGAGGCCGCCTCCGCGCTTATTCTATAAAGTGTATTGTCTAAAAAGAAAGGGGTCCTGCGCGAGATGGTCTTATCGGGTCTCTGGTAATATTATACATTTATCGGGATCGGGAGTCTTGTTGCGCGCGCCGGCTATACGCGGTTATAATGGATTGCGCTATATGATATGATTAGCAGATTAGATAGAGTCAGGCGTGCGTTAAAACGTTCAGGCCTTGGGGCGTTACTTGTTTCGAATCCGGCTAATATCTTTTATCTAAGCGGTTTTGAGGGCCGCGATTCACTTCTTGTCCTGACCCTTTCAGACTGCTGTATTATTACTGATTTCAGGTATGAAGAAGAGGCCAGGTCCGCGGCGGGAGGTTTTGAGATAATATCCGGGGGGTCGTGTATTCATGAAAAATTCGCTCATATCATAAAGAAGTCACGGGCCCGCAAGGTAGGTTTTGAGCCGCATCATATGACGGTAAGGGATAGCGAGTTGTTCGAAGGCGCCTGCCACCTTAAGTTGCTTAAGAGCTCATACCTTATCGAAAGATTAAGGATGATTAAAGATGCCTGCGAGATACGGGCCATAAAGGGTCCAGCGCGCGTAGCGAAGGAGGCGCTTAAATTCATCTCTAAGGATATAGTGCCTGGCAGAAACGAGAGGCAGACGGCCGGACGGGTCAATTACCATCTCGCGAATTTAGGCGCCGAGAAACCGTCATTTGACACTATAGTCTTGTCCGGGCCAAATACAAGTATGCCTCATGGCAGGCCTTCAAAGAGGGTATTTGAAGACCCTGATTTGGTTATGGTTGATTTTGGGGCCCGGATAGGGGGTTATAGTTCTGACTTGACAAGAATGTTCTTTGTGGGTAAAATATCCAAATCTGCTAATACTATATATAATATAGTAAGAACAGCCCAGCTAAAGGCTATAGAGAAAATCAGGCCTGGCGCAAGGATATCAGATATCGACAAGGCGGCCAGGTCGTATATTTCTGATAAAGGTTTTGAAAAATATTTTGGTCACGCGACAGGTCATGGTATAGGCATTGATATTCACGAATTGCCCCGTATTTGTTCTAAGAATAACTCAAGGTTGAGGCCGGGTATGGTTTTTTCTGTTGAACCGGGCATTTACCTGCCTGGCAAATTTGGTGTCAGAATAGAGGATACGGTCCTGGTAACAGATAATGGGTATGAGGTCTTAACAACATAAGATTTTGCTTGTTGATAGAGAGGTAAGAGGAGGCGTCAGGAGAAGATGATCGATACGAGTGATTTTAAAAATGGTATAGCGATAGTATTGGATAAGGTGCTTTATCAGATTATTGAGTTTCAACACATAAAGCCCGGCAAAGGCGGCGCTTTCGTAAGGACAAGGCTTAAAAACCTTCGCACCAAAGCGGTATTGGAGAAGACATTCAGGGCGGGGGAAAAGGTTGAAGACGCCTGGA
This sequence comes from Candidatus Omnitrophota bacterium, assembly GCA_041650035.1. GTDB lineage: Bacteria > Omnitrophota > Gorgyraeia > JABMRG01 > JABMRG01 > JAQUQI01. The sequence continues at coordinate 14,507 of JBAZLY010000018.1, forward strand.
TTATTGCTAAGAAAATACAGTTTACATATAATAGCGGTAATCTGTATTTTTTTATGTGCAGTGAAGACTATGAAGAGGTCTCAATGCCCGGAGAGGTTTTGGGCGACAACAAGAAATTTTTAAAGGAAGGGCTTGAGATCAATTCATTGTGGCATAAGGATCAGATCGTTGATGTGGCTTTGCCCGTCTCGGTAGTATTCAAGATTGAGCATACAGAGCCCGGCATAAAGGGCGATACAGCAAAGTCGGCTTTTAAACCGGCCACCATAGAGACCGGCGCGATGGTTCAGGTGCCACTTTTTGTCAATTCAGGCGACAGCATAAAGGTGGACACCAGAACAGGTGAGTATTTGGAGAGGGCATAGGCTTACCGTGCAAGAAGGTTTTATCATGCCTCTGGAGTGATTTTTAATGGTTTATCAGGGCCTTTGCCGGTTTTAAAATCAGGAGATCACATGAATTTAAAAGAGATTAAGGAAATCATAGGTTTGATGGAAGAGCACGGTCTGGCAGAGATAGAGATAGAAAAAGGGGACCAAAAGATAAAACTGCGCAAGACCCTCAAATCCGAACCGGCCCAGGCAATACAGCAACCGTCCGCCGCGCAGAATCTTAGCGGGACAAATACGTCTTCCGCGCAGGAGTATCTTAAGGAAAAAAAGCCCTTAAATGTTATCGAGATAAAGGCCCCGATAGTCGGCACATTCTACCGCGCCCCGTCGCCTGATGCCGCTGCCTTTGTCGAGGTGGGTCAGGAGATAGAGGTCGGCCAGGTAGTGTGCATAATCGAGGCCATGAAGCTTATGAACGAGATAAAGTCCGAGGTAAAAGGTAAGGTGGTGGATATATTGGTTGAGAACGCTGATCCGATCGAATTCGGGCAGATATTGTTGTTGGTAGAACCCTCTTAAAACCATGTTTTCTAAAATATTAATTGCCAATAGGGGCGAGATTGCCTTAAGGATTATACGGACGTGTAAGGAGCTTGGTATCAGGACGGTTGCGGTTTATTCCGAGGCTGATATCAATTCCTTCCATGTTAAATTTGCCGATGAGGCCATATGCATCGGCAGCGCGCCGTCCTCAAAATCTTATCTGAATGTCCCTTCGATAATAAGCGCTGCGGAGATCACGGATGTCGAGGCCATACACCCGGGATATGGATTTTTGGCGGAAAACCCCCATTTTGCCGAGGTGTGCGAGTCCTGCCAGATAAAGTTCATCGGACCCAGGCCTGAAAGCATGAAACTTCTCGGAGATAAGATGTCGGCCAAGATTGCCATGAAAAAGGCCGGTATACCAATCATCCCCGGCAGTAAAGGGGTAGTAAAGTCAAAGGACGAGGCATTAAAGATAGCCAGGGACATGAGATATCCCGTTATTATTAAAGCTAGCGCGGGCGGAGGGGGCAAGGGCATGAGGGTCGCGCATAGTGACATAAGGCTGGCAAGCGCTTTTTATATGGCCCAGTCGGAGGCGGAGGCCGCGTTTGGGATACCGGATGTTTATATAGAAAAGTGCATAGAAAACCCAAGGCACATAGAATTCCAGATACTCGCGGACGGATATGATCACGTTGTCCACCTCGGCGAGAGGGATTGCACTATCCAAAGGCGCCATCAGAAACTTATCGAGGAATCTCCTTCCGCGTCGTTGGATTCCAAATTGAGAAAAAAGATCGGGGAGCTGGCCGTAAAAGGCGCTAAAGCGGTAGGATATATGAATGCTGGGACAATGGAATTCCTGCTTGACAAAGACGATAATTTTTATTTTATGGAGATGAACGCCCGTATTCAGGTAGAGCATCCTGTCACCGAGATGACCACAGGGATAGATCTTATTAAGGAGCAGATCAGGATTGCCTCGGGAGAGAAGTTAGGCTATGATCAGTCCGATATAAGAATAGAGGGTCACGCGATAGAATGCAGGATTAACGCGGAGGATCCTGACAATAATTTTATGCCTTCACCCGGTACGATCGAGAGGTTTCACGCCCCGGGCGGCAGAGGAGTCAGGGTGGACAGCCATATATACGCCGGATATGTGATACCTCCTTTCTACGATTCCATGATCGCCAAGATCATAGCACACGGCAGGACGCGTAATGAGGCCATATATATAATGCAAAGGGCGCTTGATGAGTTTTCTATCTCCCCGCTGAAGACAACGATACCGTTTCATAGAAGGGTGATGTCGGACGACGCTTTCCTTAGGGGCAGGATAGACACAAGTTATGTTGAAAGGCTTTTAGGCGAAAACGAAGGTTAATAACGGCGTAAGGCGCGAGCCTATTAGTCTAAGCCGCGGCGTATTTTATTGCGCGTATTAAAGACAGGTTGGTTTAGAACGGCGGGCGCCGGACGTAAAAGCAAAGGAGCAATGAGAATGAAAAAGGTGGCAATATTAACAGGGGGTGGGGATTGCCCAGGATTAAATCCTGTTATAAGGGCGGTTACGAGAAGGGGCTTGCAGTTAGGTTATGATATATTAGGCATAAAGAACGGTTGGAAGGGTTTAATCGAGAACGAGACGATCCCCCTTGACGCGAATGCCGTTTCCGGCATCCTGCATAGGGGAGGGACAATATTAGGCACGAGCAGGACCAACCCGTATAAGAAGCCCGAAGATGTCAAAAAGGTTATCGAGAACTATAAGAAATTAAAACTGGATGCCCTTATCGCGGTTGGCGGCGAGGACACGCTCGGCGTGGCCAACAAGCTTAATAAGGAAGGGCTTGATATCGTAGGGGTTCCCAAGACTATAGACAATGACCTGAATGCTACCGATTTTACCTTTGGTTTTGACACGGCGATTAACATTGTCACGGAATGTATTGACAGGCTCCATACGACAGCCGAGAGCCATCACAGGATAATCGTTTGTGAGGTTATGGGTCGTCACGCGGGCTGGATAGCCACATATTCCGGTATAGCCGGCGGTGCTGATGTTGTATTGATCCCCGAAGAGCGCATTGACATAAAAGAGGTTTGCGCTATCCTTAGCAAGCGCCACAAGAAAGGTAAGCAGTTCAGTATTGTTGTTGTTGCTGAAGGCGCGCAACTCAAGGAAAGCGATATGGTGCTGCAGAAAAATGAGCTTGATGCCTTTGGCCATGTCAGGCTTGGTGGCATCGGCAACCAGCTCGCCCAGATGATAGAAAAGGAGACAGGCATTGAGACAAGGGCTGCGGTGCTTGGCCATATACAAAGGGGCGGATCCCCGACAGCTATGGACAGGGTATTGGGAACAAGATTTGGCGTTATGGCAATGGAGCTTGTTAATGGTAAAAAATTTGGCAATATGGTCAGCCTGAACGGAAGCAGGATCGTCGCGGTTCCTTTGAGCATGGGTGTTTCCGAGCTCAAAACCGTTGACATGGATTTGTATAATGTAGCCAAGGTGTTTTTCGGATAATACCCTGACCTGTCTGGCGATACGGCCCTGCTTGATTTTTTGAGGCGCTATCGCAAAAAGAGCTACCGCCCATAACTTGATCCGCATAGGGCATATACTTTGTTTGCGGGTTGAAAATCCTATAGGAGTTTTGAATGGCTGATATAATAAAAGAAATTATCAAGGAGTCAATTAGGGTGAAAGAGGCTGTCTTGCAGAAATTGTCAAAACAGATAAAGACCGCCTCCGGCATGATAGCATCCAGTCTTAAAAAAGGCGGCAAGGTCATATTGTTTGGCAATGGAGGTAGCGCCGCTGATTCACAGCATATAGCCGCGGAGTTTGTGGGCCGTTTTAAGCTTGAGAGGCAAGGTCTGGCGGCGATCGCTCTTACTACCAATACCTCGATAATTACGTCCATAGCCAATGACTACGGATATGAAGAGATATTTTCAAGGCAGATGGAGGCGGTGGGCTCGGACAATGACATAGTAATAGGCATATCAACGAGTGGAAATGCCAGGAACGTTATCGCCGGGCTTCTTGAGGCTAAAAAGATGGGCCTTAAGACCATAGCCCTGACAGGCTCTGGAGGCGGTGAGATGGCAACCATTACCGACTTGGCATTAACAGTGCCTTCTGATAATACCGCCAGGGTACAGGAGGCGCATATAGTAATTGGCCACATAATGTGCGAACTTGCCGAGCAAAACCTGTTTGGCAAATAAAAAAAGGCTTAAGGCAGGAACCGGGGATAAGGCGTTTTTTGATATGGCACATCCAAAGATCAAAAGTGCTAAACGTTTAAAATTGATAATCAACCGTTTAAGGCGCCGCGGCAGAAGGATCGGGTTTACGAACGGCTGTTTTGATGTATTGCATTATGGCCATGTGAGGTATCTTGAAGAGGCGAAAAAAACCTCGGATATCCTAATCGTTGCCGTAAATAATGATAGATCGGTGATGAGGTTAAAGGGCCCTGGTCGCCCGATATGCACCTTGAAGGAAAGGATGGGTGTGCTGGCAGGCTTGTCAAGCGTGGATTTTGTAACCTCTTTCGGGCAGGATACCCCGGCAGAGATTATCGGATATTTAAGACCCGATATTATCCTGAAGGGGGCTGATTACAAGATTGAAGAGATTGTTGGCGCCGGGCTTGTAAGCTCCTACGGAGGAGAGGTTAAAAGGATCAAGTATTTAAAAGGTTATTCCGCCAGCGGTATAATAAATCGGATATCAGGCCGATACAACAGGTCATCGTGATCGATAAAAATGTTTTGCGTATTATTGATGTCAATGCTAACAGGGCGGCCGAAGGCTTAAGGGTCTGCGAGGAGATTACGCGTTTTATGTTCAATGACACGGCCTCAACCAGGGCCTTAAAAAGGCTAAGGCACCGTGTGCAGGATATAGTCAATTCCTCCGGGATAGGCAGGTCTTTATTATACAGTTCACGAGACATTAAAGGTGATTGTGGCACTGATTTTTGCGCGCTTGAAAAAAGACATTCATATGAAGGTGTTTTTTTTGCCAATATGCAAAGGGTCAAGGAGGCCTTGCGCGTCCTTGAGGAATTTTTAAAACTGTTTAAGGGTCCTGCAGGCGCACGCTTCAAGGCTGTTAGGTTCGAGCTGTATGCCGAGGAAAAGAGATTAACGGAAAAATATTTCAGATGACACAAATCGAGCGGGCAAAAAAAAATCAAGTGACACGGCTTGTTAGAACGGTTGCCAAGAGAGAGGGCGTTACCGGGAGATTCATTGCCGATGGTCTCAAAAAGGGCACCATTGTTGTGCCATGCAACAAGACGCGCAGACTTAAAATCCCCTGCGCTATTGGCGGGGGGCTCTATACCAAGGTTAATGCCAATATAGGCACCTCTCCTTATGCGGGCTCGGTTAAAGAAGAGCTTAAAAAACTTGAGGTCTGCGTTAGATACCATGCTGATACCGTTATGGACCTTAGCACAAGTGCCAACCTTCGCCAAATAAGAAAGGCCATCCTGGCCGAGTCTCCCGTGCCCGTCGGCACAGTCCCGCTTTATGAGACTGCTGTTAATATGAAGGCAAAGGGTCTTGAATTTTCCGACGCCGCTTTAAAGGATATACTCGATGTTATAGAGGCTCAAGCCAGTGATGGCGTTGATTTTTTTACCATCCATGCCGGTGTTACAATGTCCGTCATAGATATTTTGAGAAAAGACAAACGCGTTGCCGGCATTGTCAGCAGGGGGGGTGCCCTGATAGCTGATTGGATGGCCAGGAACAAAAAGGAAAATCCTCTCTATGAAAACTTTAACCAGGTTATAGCGATAGCGAAGAGATTTGATATATGTTTGAGTTTGGGCGATGGATTAAGGCCCGGTTCTGTATGTGATGCCTCTGATAGGCCGCAGATGGCAGAGCTGAAGATATTAGGCGCATTGGCAAGGAAGGCGCGCGCTGAAGGAGTGCAGGTCATGATAGAAGGCCCTGGCCATGTCCCTATAAATCAGATCGAATACAATGTGAAGGCCCAAAAGAGGATATGCGGTAAGGCCCCATTCTATGTGCTTGGTCCCATTGTGACAGATATTGCGCCTGGTTATGACCATATATCATCGGCAATAGGCGCCGCCATGGCTAGTTATTGTGGAGCTGATTTTCTCTGTTATGTCACGCCTGCCGAACATCTTAGTATCCCTACTATTGAGGATGTTAAAGAAGGGCTGATAGCTTATAAGATCGCCGCGCACAGCGCGGATATTGCCAAAGGGATCAAAGGGGCCATGGATTGGGATAAGACAATATCTGTTTTTCGCAGGAAGAGGGACTGGAAAAGACACATAAACTCATCTATCGATCCAGAAAAAGCGGACAGGCTGCACAAGAGATTTTACGCCAGGCAGGGCGATGTATGCACTATGTGCGGTGAATATTGCCCGCTCAAGATATCGGAGGGTATCTGATGGGTATAGTGGTGACGGGTACAGTCGCTATCGATAATGTGGTAACGCCTTATGGCAGTAACATCAACGCCCCGGGCGGTTCAGCGACCTATTTTTCCCTGTCGGCATCTTATTTTACAGGTGTAAAATTAGTTGCCATTGTCGGAGATGATTTCCCAGATAAGTATTTAAGGCTTTTCCGGAGAAAGAATATCTGTACCGAAGGATTGAAGATAGAATCCGGCAAGAGCTTCCGGTGGGAAGGTGCCTATGATAGCGGACTTGACGGAGCCAAGACTATAGCAACCCATTTAAACCTCCTCAATACTTTTAACCCGAGCATACCGTGTTCCTATAAAAAAGAGAGCGTGCTTTTTTTGGCAAATATCGATCCAGAGCTCCAGTTGTCTGTGCTGGCGCAGACAAAGGCCAGGCTGGTCGCCGCGGATACCATGAATTTTTGGATCGAAAACAAGCGAAAGGCGCTCTTCAAGGTTTTAAAGAAGCTTGATATACTGATCATTAATGAGCATGAGGCGCGCCAGCTCACAGAAGAGAATAATCTGCTTAAGGCGGGCAAGAGGATTATCTCATTAGGTGCCGGAAAGGCCATCATAAAAAAGGGCTCTAACGGTTCATTTTTTGTGTCAAGGAGTTGTTCGTTCTCGTGCCCGGCATACCCAATGGAGGATGTGGTAGACCCTACCGGCGCCGGCGATACGTTTGCGGGAGGGGTTTTGGGGTATCTTGCAGGGGTTAACAGATTTGACGATTCCGCGATCAAAAAGTCACTTGCCTATGGCAGCGTTATGGCCTCATTCGCTGTTGAGGATTATGATATTAATAGTCTTAGCAGGCAGGATAAGAAGTCGATATCCAAGAGATACAGGTTATTCAAAAAGAGCTGTTATTTTTAACAGTGCGATAATTTTTATATCTAATCCTTGTCTCTGATAAAGACGCGGGATTATTTGCGGGTGTTATGAGGGATGCTGGTTTGGGATTAAGATGTAATTTGTTGAGCGGGGGTAATTCAGTGGTAGAATGCAAGCTTCCCAAGCTTGACGTCGCGGGTTCGAGTCCCGTTCCCCGCTCCAGTGATTTTGCGAATCGGGTTTTTGCAGGGACTCAAAGAGAGCCCTGCAATAAAATGCGACAAAGAGGAGTATTTTAAGGGCGAATGGCCGACCCGGAACGAACGAAGTTGAGTGTAGGGCGCCGAGTTAACGCTGCCTGCTTTGGTGTTTCTAAAATTGGCCGGTGTGTGCCTATATTGGATTGGCATACCGGGGAAAGATCGTAGACTTCTGATGAATAGCGTTTTCGCAGTTGTTTTCATTTCATTATTGTGCGGCGGATGCGCCTTAACTCCCGGTGCAAGGCATGTTGTGCCTGGTCCTGAATTGTATTCGAGAGGCATATATCATATTGTGAGCAAGGATGAAACGCTGTGGAGGATCGCCAAGGCGTATAGTGTCGATATTAATAATATCATTGTTGCCAACAATATAAGCGACCCTTCGCTTATCAAACAGGGGCAGGATATATTTATACCTGGCGCTAAGAATCATATTGCCGCGGTCCCGGTAGTTTCCGATGAGCGTGTTAGCAAGGCGGGTTATGCCTGGCCGGTCCGCGGAAGCGTAATATCCTATTTTGGGTCAATTTCTAACCACGTGAAAAATAAAGGTGTCGATATTGCCGCGCCCGCAGGCAGTCCTGTCGTGGCGTCTCGCGCGGGCAGGGTTGTATTTTCGGATGATAAGGTCAAGGGGATGGGAAAAACACTGATCATTGATCATGGTAACGGTTACTCCACCCTTTATTCATATAATACGGAGAATCTTGTTCATTCAGGGGAATATGTCCAGCAGAATCAAGTGATAGCGAAGTCCGGATGTTCAGCCAGGTCCAGGCAGGCATCCCTGCATTTTCAGGTACGCAAAGGCTGTGAACCCGTAAACCCTTATTATTATTTGCCATGAAATATTATACCGAACCGGTCATAGGCAAGGATTTTTTTGCCAGAGAGGATTTGTTATCCAGCCTCGAGAAAAGTGCCAGTAATCTTAAGCAGGGCTATAGGCAAAATATCTCGGTTATCGGCAGCAGTCTTATCGGCAAAAGTTCTTTGTTGCTTAATTTCTTGAACAGGTTAAGCAGCGAGAAGGATATCCTGCCCATATATGTTGACCTTCATTCGGGTGGCGTGAAGGATTTCGTGGTGAATTTTGTCAACAGCGCCTTTTACAATGCGCTGAAGAAACGTATTGATGCGGACAGGCTTATGGATACTGCCAAAATAATGGCCTTATCCAGAGATGTATTTCCTAAAAGCCTTGATTTGGCTGACAGGATATTTGCGTTGGTCGCGGAGGGTAATATACAAGACGCCTTTTCAGAGGTTTGGGATATTCCGGCGTTTTTGTCGGCGGAGTCGGGTTGTTTTATCGTGATTGTTGTGGATGAGTTCGATCGTTTCGCTCATTTCGCCGTTGACAAGCCGTATCAGATATTAGGCCGCAAGATCATGGTACAGCAGAAGACCCTTTTTGTGTTTTCAAGCTCGGCCTCAATGAGCGCTAAAAAGATATTGGATCAGAGGCTTTCACTGCTTTTTGGGGGGTTCAAGGTAATTGATATAGGACCTTTCGACGCGGCCCGCGCGAGGGATTTTATACTCACAAAGAGCAAAGGGGTAAAGATATCCAAGGGTCTTGTGGATTACATGATCTCATTTACAGGAGGTCACCCTTTTTATTTAAACACTATTATTGATAAGATACGTTTCGCAAGCGCCTATGGCACCGAGAAGATAACAGTCAAGACCTTAAGCAATATTATATCCGAACAACTTTTTTATCCCGGCGGACTGTTTAATCAGTTTTTCTGCCAGGCCATAAAAGACGCAGGCGCGATAGCTGCGGATATCAGCGTTTTGGATATACT
>JBAZLY010000019.1:0-22258 GCA_041650035.1 Candidatus Omnitrophota bacterium
CCGTCATAATATACCAGGGCGCCTGCCGAATGAGCAAGATCGGTTATCTCCTTTATCCGTGGATTAAATATACCCAGCGTATTAGGGCATGTAAGCATAACGGCTGCCGTGTCCTTATCCAGGGCATCCTTGAATTGCCTCATATCCATACACCCGTCAGGTCCTGTCTTTACAACCTTAACTTCATAGCCCGCTATCGCGGCACTGGCGGGGTTGGTGCCATGGGAAGAATCAGGAACTATAACACGCCTCCTACGGCAGCCCTTATCTTTATGATACGCACTTATAAGCATAATACCCGTAAGTTCCCCATGGGCGCCTGCCAAAGGCTGCATTGTAAAAGCCGCCATGCCCGTGATCTCGCAGAGAAACATTTCCATATTATACAACACCTCAAGCGCGCCCTGCGAAAGCCTGCCTCCTCCCAGTAGCTGCGGGACAAGGGGGTGAATATCGGAAAAACCTTCCATACAGGCGATCTTTTCCGTAAATTTCGGATTGTACTTCATGGTGCAGGAACCGAGCGGATAGAAATTATTATCAACCGAAAAGTTCATGTGGGAGAGATTCGTATAATGTCTGACGACATCAAGCTCCGATACTTCAGGTAAAAGGGCCTGGTGTTTTCGCGTATATCTAATATCAATGTCCCCCTTCCGGGGCACATCAGGGCCTGGCAGGCTGAAGCCTGTCCTGGATCTAACGCTTTTTTCAAATATTAATTTCATAATACCTTTTCCAATGCCTGGACAAACTGCTCTATCTCCTGCCTTGTCCTCTTTTCAGTAACAGCCACAAGAAGATAGTTATTCATGCCCTTGTAAAATTTGCCTAATGGAAAGCCGGGGGCAAAACCCCGGTCTATCATCTTTTCAGCAACAACATCCGCGTTCCTGTTAAGGGCGATGGTAAATTCATTAAATGTGGGAGAACTCCTCTTTACCTTAATACCGGGTATCTTTTCAACGCAATCCTTGGTATATTCGCATTTGTCATAATTCAATCTGGCAAGATTTTCCATGCCCGACCTGCCAAGTAATGACAGGTATATGCCTGACCTTAAGGCGCACAATGCCTCGTTTGAGCAGATATTTGATGTAGCGCGTTCTCTTCGTATGTGTTGTTCCCTCGCCTGCAGGGTAAGCACGAACCCGCGCTTTCCGTCCTTGTCCACTGTAGCCCCTACTATCCTGCCGGGCATCTTGCGTGTTAGCGCTTGTTTGCAGGCTATGAATCCGAGATAAGGACCGCCAAAGGAAAGGGGAAGGCCCAAGCTCTGGCCCTCTCCTGTGGCTATATCCGCACCCATCTCCGCGGGCGTCTTAAGCATTCCAAGCGACACGGGATAGACACTGATTACGGCAAGTGCGCCGGCGGAATGCGCCTTTTCAACAATGTCGGAATGGTCGTCTACGGCACCGAAAAAATTAGGATTCTGCGTTATTACGGCGGCGGTCTTCTCATCCAAATGCCTGAATATCTCGTCTCGCGAACTTTGACCGTGGATAACAGGCGTTTCTACAAATTCAATATTAAGATTCGACATATAGGTATAAAGCATTGTCCTGTATATCATATTTAAACCGCTATCCATTATTATCTTAGTTCGTCCGGTCACCCGTATCGCCATCATGGCTGCCTCATAAATTGCCGTTCCTCCGTCATAAAGTGAAGAATTGGCGCAGTCCATACCCGTAAGCTGGCATATGGCGGTCTGATATTCGTATATCGCCTGCAGCCAGCCCTGCGAACATTCCGGTTGATACGGGGTATAGGCCGTGTAGAATTCCGACCTGCTGGCTATCATGTCAACTGCCGCGGGTATATAGTGGTCGTAAAATCCCGCCCCGAGAAAGTTTTTTAACGAGGTGACATTTTTAAGCGCGAGACGCCGCATACAAGAAACAACCTCTTGCTCCGACATAGCCTGTGGGATATCGAATGACCTGGGTCTTAATTGAGGTTTTATCTCATTGAACAACTCTTCAATGGACGAAACCCCTATAGCCTCAAGCATCTGCCTGGATTGTTCTTCTGTGTGCGGGATATAACTCATTCGCTCAACTCATCCAAATATTTTTTATATTCATGCGGCGCAAGCAGGCCTTGTTTTTCAAAAAGGCCTTTAACCTTCATAACGACAAACCAGCCTTTCTCATACGGCGATTGATTAACAATCTCCGGGTTCACCACGATATCCTCATTTACCCTGACAACCTCGCCCGATAAAGGAGCATATACATCCGAGGCGGCCTTTACAGATTCAACTGTCGCGATAGCCGATGACCTTTGTATATCAGCTCCGGCAGCGGGCAGCTGGACAAAGGTAATATCGCCTAATGAAGACTGCGCGTGGTCTGTAATACCAACAGTTGCCATATCCGACTCTATTCTTACCCATTCATGTTCCTTGGTATAAAACAATCCTTCAGGTATATTCATTTCCTTAATGTCCCTTTCATATAAAGCGGCCTGTCCGAGATCTTGGCCGGCAATTTAGACCTTTCATTTTTTATCAATACGCGCGCGCCTATCCAGTCATACCCATTCTCGACATATCCCATGCCTATGCCGATACCCAGGCTTGGGGCAAATGATCCGCTTGTGACAAACCCTACATCTTTTCCTTCAGCATAGATCCTGTCGCCGTGACGCGGGCTCTGTCTTGTCTCCGAGACAAATACCGCAAGCCTTTTTCGGAGTCCGTCACATCTTTGTCTTAATAACGCGGGTTTTCCCAAGAAATCCTTCTTAAGGTCGACAAAACGCTCAAACCCCGCTTCAAGCGGAGTAACAGTCTCATCGATATCCTGCCCATATAAAGGGTAGCACATCTCAAGCCTCAATGTGTCCCTTGCCCCCAAGCCCGCAGGCCTAACCCTTTCATCGGCAAGTATGACCTGCCACAATTGCGCGGCAAGGCGTCTGTCGACGTAGATCTCAAATCCAAGTTCACCGGTATATCCTGTACGGCTGATCACGGTATCTTGGCCGGTCAACTCAAACCTGCCGTGCCTATAATATCCAAGGGCGTCTATCCGCTCACCCGCAAACGCCTTCAGGACAACCGCGGATAAAGGCCCTTGTATATCCAACTTAGCGGTCTTATCGGATATATCTTCTATGACTACACTTGAGGGCAGATTCAGGCGCAGATAGGCAAGGTCTTTATCCTTCGTCGCCGCATTGACAACAAACATCCATTCATCTTCACCCATCCGGTAGGCAACAAGGTCATCAACAATCCCGCCGGCCTCATTTAGGATAAAACCGTATCTGCAGCTGCCAACGGGTATTGACGAGAGGCTGGATGTAAAGACCCCATCCTTAGATATATCCTCCGCCCGCGCCCGAAGTAAAAATTCACCCATATGGCATATATCAAACAATGAGGCCGACTGCCTGGTCCAGTTATGTTCAGCTATTATGCCTCTATATTGTATTGGCATCATCCACCCGCCGAAAGGGCCAAGCCTGGCGGAGAGATCTTTATGAATTGATAATAAGGGGGTATATTTTAACTGTGTATTTTTCATTGGGGATGATCTTTTTTAAAAAAAATTATAGCGCAATAAATAACAACGCGTAAATATCAGCCGGGACATCCGGCTGCGCTGATATAAGCCGGGTCAGCCCTATGAGCCATGACGGACTTCTGACAATAATAACCGCAAAAATATCCTTTCCCTGGCTATGCATACCAATGCAAAAACCTTACGGCAGGTCGGATGGCAGATATTGGAAATCATCATGTCCCGTGTTTTTCTCGCTTGGCCCGTTAGGCAGCGTATATCTGTAAAGCCATGCACCGGAGGAATTGCAGATCTCAAGTTTAGGCCCTGAAACTATCTGGTATATCAATTTACTGCCCGCTGGCTGACTTATCTTCAGATAGTCCCAGGCACCCGCAACAGGCAGTCCGCCTATACCATATTTGAGATCATAATATTTCGCCCCGGCACGCACAAGATCCAGTATGCCGGATGTCTCCTTGTATTCAATTGTCTTTTTTAATTTACCATAAGCAGGCAAAGAGGCGACAGCAAGTATGCCAACAATAAAAACCACGATCAATACTTCTATTAATGTAAAGGCCTTTTTCATGTTTTACCCCTCGGCGAAAACCTTATTCGCCACTTAATCGATGTCCACCTTCACAAGTCCACAGCCTTACAGCGCGACATGACGCCTAACCGGCCGTATGTCATAGTACCTGTTGCTGTGTGCTCTAACCAGATGCCTGCCTGTAAATAATTGCCTCCAATTAATTCAAAAAAAGGCGCGCGAGAAACATCTATCAAGTCCGTTATCGGGGTATCGGCCACAAACGGCAGGGTGCTACTCCTATACAATGTGCACCCGCTAGCCCAGTATCTTACGTCATAATCCACCCCATCCACCTGAAAATCAAGAGATACCTCATTCGGGACACTAACATCAATAGTATCAGCCCTCATCGCGTCTTTTTTTATATACTCGAGAACATTAGCCAGGTCTTCCGTAATAACTGTCTCCTTGCCCTCCGCCTTGAGAAAACTCAACATCGATACAGACGCGGAAATACCGCCGGCGAAAACCACGGTAATGAGCACGGCAACAAGCAAAAACTCGATCAACGTGACCGCGGCCTCCGAGGCCAAAAATCCTTTCCCCTTATGACAACTCATTCCACTTAACTTCCACTGTTATCGCCTTGAAATCAATACCTGAACCGAGATCGGTATCATTTATCGTATAGCCTGTATTTGTCATCTGGACCTTGGGCCTAAAGGCCATCGCCCAAGCATTATAATCCTCCCGGCATACGGAATCAACGGCATTAAGGTCTTTGGCCTCCGCGTCAACCATGTCATGGTATCTCCTGATACTGCCGTAACCGGTCCTGACCCTGTCAAGCCAGGACTGGGCATTATAATAAGCCTCTAATTCATTCTTCGTGAATATGCGCAGTTTAGCAATAGACATATAAACGGCAAACGCCGAACCAATAGCTATGGCCAGGACCATGACAGATACCATTATCTCAACCAATGTAAAGGCCCTGTTATTACCGACTCGACCGGTCATAGGGTAAAATCGCTTTCATTTATGGTAGCGGATACCCTTAGTTTGTTCACCGCTCCGTCAAACTGCACATCGATCTCAACAGGGACTCCGTTAATAACCATAGTCTGCGGCGTGACCCAGGGGGCAGGGGTCCAGCCGGCATAACCTGTCCTGAACCTGTTAAATGTTTCGTACAAGGCCGCCTCCGCGTAATTAATAGCCTGAAATCTTTTAAGCCTGGTCACGGACAAAGGCATCTTGTTAAAGAATATACTTATAACCGCTACAAGGCCTATTATTATACAAATAGTAAAAATCAATGCCATTATTATCATGCCCTGCCGGGAGTTTTTAAGATTCATAATATTTTATTTTTTTAATATTTTATATTATATAAAAATAAATGTCAAACATTATAGACACAGGGGAAAGAAAACCTACTTTAACTCTCGCCTGGGGCTTATATCTATCACGGGCAGCCATCGAAAAAACAAGCGGCTCACTTTGGTTAAGGCAAAAAAGCCAATTTCATAATATGAAAGCAGGATGTCACGCATTGCCGCGGACCCATCTTGCTCCTGCCTTCGCGCCTTCGGTTAAACGTGTATAAAACCTCTCCCATTTCTCCGTATCGGCCCTTAGCAAGCACTTCGAGGAGTATCTTATACCCCATAGGTTTTATTGGATTAGTCTCTATGACCTTTTTGCGCAATAGAAAAAAACCGGACATAGGATCACTCATACCGTTTACCACGCGGGATAGAAGAATCCTGGCAAATAGACATGCCAGACGCGATACCGCCACGCGCGCGGGGTCTAATCCGGTCGCGGCTAAACAGGTAAGGCGCCTGCTGGCAACTACGATATCGATATCGTCCCGGCATAGTATTATGTCCAACATAGGCACAAGGACATGCGGCGGGTGCTGAAAATCAGCGTCAATAACTCCTAATATATCCCCTCCGGCGACGGACCAGCCGTCGGCCACCGCGCTTGCCAGCCCCCGCCTGTGACTCCTGCGTATCAGCCGTATCCTCGCGTCAGAGTGTGACATCTCTTGTGCCGCCTTCCATGTCCCGTCCGCGCTGTTATCATCAACGATTATTATTTCAAATCCAATACCACATGCCTCGAGCACCCCGGTGATCTCGCGACAGATATTCTCTATATGCGGGGCCTCATTATATGTAGGCACAACCAGAGAAAATTTACTCATATTAAAACGCCTTAAACAGATACCCGGATATAAAGCACGGATTTTGTGTTTTGAGCCATGCTCAAGGACCAATGCCTTTCCCGTTATTGTCATTCGAGGTGAAAAAAGAGCACAATAGCCAAAATATGACCGCTGTCTGCGGCACAAAAAAACTAAAATCCAGCATATTATGTATTAAAAATACCGCCGCCGCGCACAGGCACGCAGCCTTAAAGGCGTAATTGTCAAGATCAGGCAGTAACCTGTTCAGGCCCTTTATACCCGACCATATTATTGCCCAAATAAACCAGACAAATACCAATGTTGCCACAATGCCTGTTTCAATCCATAACTGTAAAAACAGATTATGGGCCATAGTGCTCTCAAATTGCGCATAAGGCGCATAAAGCCTGTAAAGAAATCCGAACCCTCCTAAGCCCACAAACTGAAGCGGCTGATCGCTTACAATCCTTATCGCTGTCTTCCAGAATTCCAATCGGCCCGTCAGAGACAAAAACAATCTGTCGGTCCCCATGTCATGAGCGGCCCTATTTATGAATAAACAGACAAATGCTGTGGATGCCCCAACACAGAAAATTGTAAATATTTTTTTTAATCTTGCCGCGCGCGGCTGACGCTTGGCCGATAGAAACAGGCTCATCAAAAATATGCCTATCGCAAGGCTTGCCAGGGCGGCCGCAGATCTGGTAAGCCACAACGAATAACAATTTAAGGCAAGCGCGAACAAAGACACAACCCTAAATAATTTATTCTCATCGATAACGCAAAACAACATGGCAATAATATTTACCATGGATAAATATGACGCCAAGAGGTTTGATGTAACGAATGTGGAGATCGTCCTGTGCCTTAAAGCAATATCGGTTATATAAAGTATCTCTTTCTCTGATAACCCGGTCCAACGCGCCTGCATAAGCGGCACTATTTTATCAAAAAATATAAAATATTGCAGAATGGCGCGCACGGATACCAAAATAGAACCGACAACCAGCGTAAACGCTAACTGTCTTTTCCTCTTATCTTCAAGACCTGAAGATGCCATAAAGATAATTACAAAAACCAACATATGGCAAAAGGCGGTAAAGGCCCCGGGAGCGTAAAGCGCGTAAAGGGAAGTAAAAAACACTATAAAAAGCCACAGGGATAACGGCAGTATTATAGCCCTGTTCTTCAGCCACGACCTGTTCATCACCGCTATGCCAAACAGGGATACGGTTAAAAGCGCGTATAAAAAATAGGTCTGCGCCCTAAATACATCCGATGAAAAAAATGGCAACAGAAAAACGCAGGCTATTACAGCTGCCCATAAAATTTTTTTAGGCATATTCCACCTCTCTCTCATTCGCTCCCGGACAGATCAATCACCTGTCAAATAAAAACCCATGATGTCAATTATGGGCACGCGTTATTTTTGCACATATAAAAATAAAACCCGAGGCCATAAATATAAAGAATGACAACACCCACGGTTTAAAGGCGGGGGGCAGGCACTGTAACAAAAGCGCGTTCAAACCCGTTATCAGACAGATGGTATACATAACCGCCAATACCTTAAAACGGCCGTATCCTTTATCCCTCAATAATAATGCCATATGGTCGGGGCTTTTTTTAAATACGGAAATACCTTTTACCTTACGGGCATAAACCGTAAAAGCCAGGTCAAAGATTGGTAATGACATTATCATCAAAGGCACGAACAACGCGAGGCCTTGACCGGTATCAACTGCGTAACTAAGCTGTAAGGCGGAACAGGCAAAGACATAACCCAACAGCATACTGCCTGAATCCCCAAGATAAAAACTTGCCTTGGGTTTATTGTAGATAAATGCCGCGAGGATCGCGCCGGCAAGGGCCCAAAAGAAAGCACTTAAAACACAGACGCCGGAAATAAGGCTTAATGAGAGAAAGAACGCGCATATGATAAGGCTTATACCCACGCAAAGCCCATCCATGATATCAAGAAAATTAAAAGCGTTAACAAGGCCCACGATCCAGAAAAGGCTTAATACTATATTCATCCACTCCGGGATAAACACTATCGACGTTCTGATGCCTAAAAATACAGCCGCGCAAGCCGCCGCTATCTGGCCCGTCAGTTTCTCAACGACTGAAAGGTTCTTAATATCATCCAATAGTCCGGTAATTAACACAATACTTGCCCCGAATAGCATATTTATCAAAAAGGTCGCGGTGCTCTGACGGTCATTGAAGAATATCACGCACGCGGCTAATACAGCCAAGTAAACCGTAAGCCCCAACAGCATAGGCCTTTCCTTATTGGTCGAAAGCCTGCTTGCCGATAAAGGCCTTCTAAGGGCCGGGGGCAAACCAAGGCACGCTAAAAAGAAGATAAAAAATATCATATCATAACCCTCCTGCCCGGGCGTAAAGACCCTGGATACGGTTTACCATATATACCAGCTCGTATTCCCGCTTAAAACTATACGCGGCATTCCTTGAAAAGGCCTCTCTTTTCTTGCTGTCAGAGGCAAGAATCAATATATCGCGCGCCAAGGCCCTGCAATCCCCTTTTTCCTCCACAAACCCGTTAAAATCGTTTATCACAACCTCCGGGATACCGCCTACCTTAGTCGCTATTATCGGTTTACCGGCCGCTAGCGCCTCTAAAACCGTCACCGGCATCCCCTCCCAATGCGATGTCAGAAGAAGCATGTCCAGCCGCGAAAGTATAGAGGGAATATCATCCTGCCAGCCTAAAAATTTTATATAGCTGTCTATCCCAAACCTCAAGGCCTGCTCCAAGGCAATGGGCCGCAATATCCCGTCACCGGCTGATATGAACTCAATGGCCTTGTTCTTATTCGTAACAAGTTTTACCACCTTTATAAAATCCATAGGCGCCTTTTGCGGTTTAAAACAAGCGATAAAACCCACCCTTATAATGTCATCTCTTTCGGCTGGGCCTTTTTTAGCGGCAAAATTACCCGTGTCAATGCCATAAGATATTTTAACATATTTTTCCCGGTTATTGTCAATATATCGTAAACCCGCGCGTAAATCCGCGTCAGAGACAACTATCAGGTTTGTAGTTATTAAAGATGTGATTCTCTCGAGCGCCCTGTAGGCAAACCTGATGAATAGACCTGACTCTATGTAAAAAGGCCAGCCGTGAACAGTATGAAAGATCAGCCTTACCCCCGCGAGCCGCGCGGCCCAGCGGCCGATGATACCCGCCTTTGAACTATGCGTGTGGACAATAGAGATCTTATAACGCCGCAGATAATACGCTATTTTAAAAAAAGAGCGTATATCCTTTAGAAAATTTACGTCGCGCGTAAGGCTGTCAATGACAATGACCTTTAACCCCGGCGTAAGGGCCGCACCCGGCGCCAGATATCCTCCGGCTGAAGTAAAAAGAAAGGTATCATAGAGGCCCTTATCGATATGGCTGAGCAGGGAAAGCGTCGTCTTCTGCGCGCCGCCAAGTTCAAGGCCGGTTATAATATGGGCGAGCCTAACCTGGCGCGTCATACTTTTTGCCTGTTCTTATTTATGCAGTCCGCGGTCATTCTCCCGTTCAGTATACACTCCTCCATTGACATGTATTTCCAGCCGCCGTATCTGCCTATAGAATAGATCTCGCGCGCCCGGAGAAAATCATCAATATTTTTCACAAGCCCGTCTTTCCTGCAAACAGGATAAGCATATTTTATGCGGTATAATTTTTCGTATACGATCTTATCATCCTTGGCCAGGATACCGGCCTTTTTAAGATCGCGGATTACGCGGGCTTTAATATCGCCATCACACATCATTAGCGGCCTGTCATCGGTATATGAGATCTCCGCGTATAATGAACTGGTGCCGGGAGGGCAAAGACCGCCTGAAAAATTAGAAAAAAATCCGACCCTATAAAAGATGTATTTATTCTCCGGGAAATAAATCCAGTGCTTGGCGGAAATACCCTTTCTGTCTATACCCAGATTTAGGTTTAAGACAGAAACAAATTTTAGGCCGCGGGCGCAAACCCTTAAGGCACGCGGGACAATTTTTATCATCGCAACAAGTTCAGGCAGCGGGATGCTTGAGACAAGAGCGCCAAAACGGGCCCTTGCGCCTCCGGCAAACCCGATCTCCCTTTTAGAAATATCTATCGTCTTAATCTCCCTGTCGAAGAAAATCTTGTTCTTAAGCGCGGCGCAAAAGGCGTCTGATAAGGCCTGCATACCTCCGCGGGCGGGGTAATAGAATATCCTGTTATAGCCAAAACCCTTTTTATAGTCAGAAACAGCACCGCGTATAGCATAATCGAGCTTGGGCCTTGGTATAAACCTTTCAACCCAGTCTATACCGATACCGCTTAATGGAGTCTTCCATAATTTTCGATTATACGGAAACATAAAATGCCTGGCAATTCCGTGCCCAAAGCTCTCCAATATCCAATCCTTTAGATTGTCTGCCGTCTTTGGGCCGCGGACAGCGGATACCTGCGCGTGGGCCATTTCAAGCAGGCAGTCCTTGATCACAACGGGCGGGAGCCTGTATGTGTTGACCTGAAAAGGGTATCTTGTGTATATACCCTTTGACAATATCCAGGAGTGCCGGTGATTCTTATTCAGCAAATTGGGATTTATCAGCTTCTCAACAAGCCCTTTCGCATATCTTGTTTTAAAATGCAGGAGATGGCCGGCTTTATCAAAAATAAAATCCCCTTCCTTTTCAGAGGATGCCATACCTCCGGCGATCCGGGCCTTTTCAAATAAGGCATAATCACCTCTAAGATGATAGGCAGTGCTCAAACCCGTAAGTCCGGCCCCTATTATCAATGTCTTATCATTGTGTTTTTTTATCATGATATTAAAACCTCTATCTAAAAAAGGCCGGCGCCTATGGGGCGGGCCGTCTGGCTGGCGCATGGGATATCAGTTTGGTCCCGCCGCCGGAAAACACCCTCTTCTCTTAGCCAAAGCGGCTGACATCCAATGGATATCACTTAAAATGCCTATGGCCCCTGGATTACGAAACAGGGCATATGCCAATTCCAACAACCCAAATAACATGACGGGCGCTATGTGCAATATCAGCCCTAACACGGATTCATTCTTCAGCATAACCGCATAACGGTTTCTTATCAGCCACGCGTGCGCCTTGCTGTCAAGATATCTGCGCGCGAAAGGCTTATTGAGCCCAGCATCGGGCCGGAATGAGCCGCCGCGCGCGTGATATGCTACAGCCGAGGGGATATAGTAACCTTTCCAGCCATAATTTTTAGCCCGCCACGCTATATCAAGATCTTCATAGAACATGATAAGATCCTCGTCAAAATACCAGCGGCATACCCTAATGTCCTCAAGCATCTCCCTACGATAGAAGGCAGCAGCCCCGCCCGGGCCGAATATATAACATTCTTTTCCGAAGGGCCTGCCGTCGGGCCTTCCATAACCTCTTTCTTTAGCCCTGCGAAATATATCCGGTGACAGGCCGGCCGAGTCTATCGCCGCTATACTGTCTCTAAGAACCTTCCCGCTTACCATACCCACACGGTCATTGACAAAAAATCCGGCACGGGCCTTGTTAATAAAATTCATATCCAGACATATGTCATCGTTAAGGCAAAGTATAAATTCCCCTCTGCTTATGGATATACCTTTATTTAAAGACGCGGCATAAAACAGGTTCATGGGGGCCGAATATATCTTAACTTGCGGAAAATCGTTCTTTATCTTTTGCGAAAAACCCGCGTCAAGCGAATTATCTATAACGATCACCTCGGCGGGAGGCAGGGTCTGCGCATGCAAAGACCGAAGGCATCTCGAAAGATAATCCTTCGCGCCTTTTGTGACAACAATAACACTTATAAGACCGCCTCCCCGCCCGCTCATATCTTAGGCCTTAAAATATCTTCAGGGTAGCTGTCCATTCTGACATACCGGTTGAACATAAATAAATATATAAAACGGAATGACCGGTAACATATCTCTAATAGCTTGTGCGCGGGATGAATTTTTAACGGGCCATTTTTTTCGATCATTAACTTACGGTTACGATACGATAGATACTGGCGCATTCTTTTGCCGGCGGGAAAACTACCCCCCTTATGATAACAAACAGCGCTGGGGCAATACAGCGATGACCAGCCGGCATCTTGGCATCTCCATGCCATATCCACATCCTCTACCAGGAAAAAAAACCTCCTGTCAAAATATCCAGACCCCTGCCTCACCGACTCGAGCATATCGCGTTTATAAAAAGCGGCAGCTGAACAAGGACCTACCACTTCATTAATCCGCTTGCCATTATAACCTGCGGGCAGGCCTTTGTCATAATCATAAAACCTTTTAATAGGGGTTAAATAGATGCCATGGCTGTATATTTTACTTCCATCTTCTGTCAATATGTTCGGCCGGACCATGCCAACATTTAAGGTAAGTTTAGGCCTTAACTCTTTAAAGGCCTTTATAAACCCTCTGTCCAGGACAATATCGCTGTCAAGCGTTAATACCCATTCGCCTTTGGAAAGCGCTATAGCCTGATTTCTCGCCTGTGCGGCGCCAAGATTTACTTTGTTTTGGATAAACCTGATACCACCATGCGCGGCCTTTAATGCCTCGATCGATCCGTCACTGGATCCATTATCCGTAACAGTTATCTCCATGCCCGAGTCGGCCTGTATTAACAACGAATCCAGGCAGGCCGACAAGGCCGCGCCGCTATTGCAGGAAACAATAACTACACAAATATCCATTCTATATGTCATTTATTATATTTACCAGCCTGTCTCCCATGGCCTTCAGGCTGTAATCAAGTATTACCGACTCTCTGGCCTGCCTGCCTAATGCCTGCCGCAGACCTTCATCACAGCACAACAGACGCATATAATATATAAATTCCTCCCTGCCGGAGGCCAAAAAACCTGTTTTGCCGTGTGCTAATATATGGCGCGCCTCGCCCGCGGCACTGGCTATAACAGGTTTACCCATTGCCATATATTCAAAGAGCTTTGTGGGGCTTTTAGCCCTGTTAAAACGGTTGTCCTGAATAAGAGGCAACAGACCAATATCAGCGCCTGATAACCTGGCAGGCATATCATCAGGGTGGACCCAGCCGCAAAACTCAATCCTACCGGGGCGGATTCCTGCGCCAGAGGCATCCTTTTTAATAAGCTCATAATAACTGCCGTAACCGGCTATTTTCAGATAGATATCCGCGCGTTGTTTCGCAAGCTCCGAAAAACAGGACAGTATAAACCTGACATTTTCAAACATCTCCTTATGAAAAATAGTGCCTGCCCAAAAAAACACTATCCTGCCGTCAGCATCCCTGCCGGCGGGGGTAAATAAATCGGTGTCAACACCTGTCGGCAGATAATAAATACGCCTGCTAAAAGGGCTCAAATACCCTTCAAGGTAAAGGCTTGCGGCAATACAGGCATCAGCATATCCGGCTAATCTTCTGGTAAAATATTCCATTTTAGAGGAAGGAAACACCCAATAATACCTCGGATCCTCTCTAATATTCCAATCGTCACAATCAAATATGACCTTATTCCCGCGCATGACGCAGGCAAGAAGGGGCGCTGCCGCGTGATAATTTAAACGTTGAATGAAAAAGATATTACCCTTTCCTTCATCCATTAAATGCCGCCATGCCCTCATATTATACCTAAGTTTATCGGACAAGGACATCTCGTATTCCTGCTGGCCGTCCTTGGCACCCAGATCATCCGCGAAGGAAAATACGTTTGCCCTAAAACCCATAGAGCGCAATTGTCTGGCGAGATTATAGCATCTTATCCTTGCCCCGGCCTGACGATAACCTTCCCTGGTAATGAATATAACCTTCATCGAATAATTCTGCCTCCAATCACACCGCGCTTTATCAGGCTATGGCAAGCACAGGAGACGGCCCCGTCACGGTCAATGCCTTATATAATTAAAAGCCCGGGAAACGGCAAAACCAGGGCCTTTGGCTCGCATATAAAAAACAAAACGCTTAAGGCCCGCCAAAGGCCCTATTCTTTTTTTGGAATATTCAGCCCATATTTGATAAGCACGCGCCTTTGCCTGCTCAAGGTCGCCGGGGCCAAGCCTATCAGGCTGGAAGACGCAATGGTAGTGGCCGTCATACTTAGACCAATCCCTGGTCAGTATCCTCCCGCTCTTATCCAATAGCTCAAATAGCGCTGTCCCGGGGAATGGGGTCAATATGGAAAACTGAACAGAATCAGGTCCTAAGCCAAGCGCCTGCTTTATACTTTCGTGTACGGTCTCCTTAGTCTCTCCATCCAAGCCGAAACAAAATGTCAAATGGACCTTTATTCCCAATGCCTTTGTGAAGGCTATCATACGAAAACTATCCTTTAATCTCATATTTTTATTTGATCTTTTGACCAGATCCTGAGCACAGGACTCAACCCCGTATTTGACAGCCCACAAACCGGCTGACTTAAGTTCTGCCAGCACCTCCTTATCCATCAGATCAGCCCTTGCCATAATGGCCCATGGTGTCGTATGCAGGCCTCTTTTCTTGACCTCTTTGCAAAAATCCAATATCCTTTCGCGGCCGATATTCCATGTGTCGTCATCAAAATACACCGATTTGAATTTTCTCTCCCTGACCAGATATTCCATCTCATCAACCACATCCTTGACGGCCCTTGCCCTGTAATGCCTGCCTCTATACATCACCTGCGGCCAAAGACAAAAGTTACAGCCAAAAGGGCACCCCCTTGACGCCAACATCTGAACGCTTGGCGTTGGCATCTCACCTGGGGCATCCAGGTATTTTTCCATAGGCAGTCCTGCTCTATCCGGCCAGGGCAGGAGGTCCACGTCAAAGGGTTCCCTATCAGGCGTTTTAATTATCCTGCCTTTATCCCGATATACAATCCCTTTCACCCTGCGCAGATCACCCCCAGTCAACCGGCTTCGGACAAGCTCAAGCAGGGTAAATTCGTATTCCGCGCGCAAAACATAATCAATATAAGAGTGCTCTTTTAAAAATGCCTCATCATATATAAGGGAATTGGGTCCGCATAGTATTATGGCCCTTCCGGGGCAGGCAAGCCCCTTAAGAACCTTCATATCAAAATTAAAAGACGGTATAGATGTTTCAGCAACTATAAGACCTGGAGCGATAGACCTGATGTTATCCATAAACGCGTCTTCATCCATGCGCTCGGCCGGGCAGTCAATAACCTTGGAATCAAAGGCGTTTTTCTTAAGCAGAGACGAGGCATAAGCAAGAAAAAAAGGAAACGGCATATAATCAGCTTCGGATTTATCTTTTAAGTGGGGCCAGCGTGACCCAGCCCGCACCCCCCAACTGCCGTCTTTTTGCCACGGCAGATTAACCAGTAATATTTTTGGGCCGTTAGTCATTAGCACGCCCTTTCATTTTCAAGATGAGACCAGTCCCGGAGGCAAGATTTATACCATTGCGCCGCTATCTTAAGGCCCTGCTCAAGTCTGAATTCAGGGGTATAGCCTAAAACCCTTGACATCTTGTCTATCTCGGCACACCTGTTGAGTACATCGTTTAAACGCTTTGGCATGAACCTGATCTTTGACCTGCTGTTAGTGATATCTATTATGGCCCGCGCCAGGGACAATATGGATGTCCTGACGCCTGTGCCAATATTAACTACCTCCCCATCGCATCCCTTAGCGTATAAGGCCTTCTCCGAGCTGTTTACCACGTCTAAGATATAGGTAAAATCCCTTGTCTGGCTGCCGTCACCATATATCATTATATCCTCACCCATCAACGCGCGCCTTATCAGTATCCCGACAACAAAACCGTAAGATGAGGCGTTTTGCCTGGGGCCATACACGTTAAAAAATCTCAATGAACAGGCCCTCAAACCGTATTTTTCGTAATACGCCCGGCAGAACCTTTCCCCTACAAGCTTGACAGCCGCGTATGTCAAACTGGGGTTTATACAGCTCTTTTCATGAGTAGGTATCTCTACGGGCTCGCCGTAAACCTCGGATGATGAGGCGTAAATGATCTTTTTAACATTATATCTTAATGACAGATCCATGATGTTTTTAATGCCGTCAATATCTTCGAGAACAGCGAAGGGATGTTCCTGCGTCCTCCTTACTCCTACTACGGCGGCATAATGATAAACCGCGTCTATATCGTATGATTTGAAAACGTCTTCAATCTCATCGCGTCTGTTCACGTCCGCGTTTATAAAAATAAACTCACCGCCTGATTCGCGCGCCGATAGAAGATTTTGGGAATTGCCTGTAAGCATATTGTCAATACATATGACTCTGTGGCGTAAAGTTAAAAATCTATCGCATAAATAGGAACCGATAAAACCGGCCCCGCCTGTTATCAGTATATTCATATACGCTCTTTTTTCCTCCGCTTTCTTTATATCCAGCAGGCCGCGGGAAACTTAGACCCCGGTGATCTTCCATTTAAGCATCATCCATATGGCCTTTAAGCCGTCACGTCTGCGCATGCCGCCTCTTTTTTTGTTATATATAGTGTTAACAAACACTTGTCTATATCTTAATTTATTCCTTATGGCCTTATACGCGATTTCAGTTACCACGCCATAACCTGTTGATTCCCAGCGCAGACTGTCATAACAACTGCTCTTAAAGGCATGAAACCCAGTCTGTGTGTCATCTATATCAGAGGCAAATAATAATCCGGCAAGAAAAGATAAAAAGGCGTTACCCGCCCTCTTGCCTATAGGCATCCTATTATCCCGCGGGCGAAGTCCAAACACTATCTGCGCATTATCCTCTAATATAGGCCTTAAAAGCCTTGGTATGTCACCTGGGTCATGCTGGCCGTCTGCGTCCATGGTAATAATGATATCCGCTCCATAATCAACAGCATAATCACAGCCAATGCGGGTGGCAAGGCCGGCGCCGCTATCGCGGGAGAGGCTTATAACATGAGCGCCCTTGCCCCTGGCTATTATCGTTGTATTGTCACCCGAATGATCATCGACTACTATGACCTTTTGGGAAAAACCCAAAGCGCCTTCTATCACCCCGCCTATCCTCTCCTCTTCATTGCGGGCAGGCATAACCACTGCAATATTATTCATGGACTTCGCCTTGTGCTTTTTAAAGGACTTTTCTTAAGTATTATATCCATGGGCATACTATTTCCACCGCGGCAGGGCGTTACTGGAAGCTTCGGGATAGACTGAATTTTTTCGATCACCTCATCGTAATCAAGTCCTACCTTATTCAAATAATCCTTGATAGCCTGAAGGCGCGGCCTGTTTTCCGCCAGGACAAGGTTCAAGGCATCCTGCCTGCTCAAAACCCCTTCTCTTATCTGATTACTCCTGAACGCGTCATTCTCGGTAAAACCACCAAGGGTATAATATATAAAATTATAAAAAGGTGAAGTAAGGTCATCTATACGCCATGTCTGTATCGTATCTTGCGCGGACTCCCAGGCATATTCATTTTTAAGAGTGGTTATTACCTCGGCTTCATCCCATGGAATATAATGCCATAAATACAGGTAATCATAAACCAGTATATAAGTAGCCCAGTAACCAAAAAGCGTTGACCATACAGAGCTATTAAAATAAGCGGGGTTTAACATAAACTGTTTAACAGAGCTTAAAGAAAACCGCATCCTGCCGGGAAAAGACAGGTTATGGATAACACCCTGGGGCTCTCCTGCCGGGATACCGAGAAACCCCCACTTAAAATCCGTATTCTCAAACTCATTACCGCGTGCCATGACAACCAAACCGATCCCGTATTCTTTCGCCGTCTTTTTAATATAATATTCAGCCGGCTTGTCCCCCGCCATGAATAATACCACCATCCCGGGATGAGGCCTCTTAAACCACGCGTTTATATTTTGGCGGATATATCTTCTCTGCACACGAAGATCGGCGGATATCACAATATGCTCCACGCCCAATTTACCGGTAAGGCGCGCCTGGTTCCTATACGCAAAATCGGATGTCATACCCCAGTCAAATGTAAAGGCGACTGGATTCATCTTTAACACAGTCTTGACATAATGAAGAGCGAAAGCGCTGTCCCTGCCGCCGCTCAATGCCACGAGACAATCGGGTCTACCGTCACTTCTGCGATATCTTGAAACAACATCCTCTAAAGCGGCACTGCCTTTATAAATTATTTTTTTGTGGGTTAGGCAATAATTGCACACACCGTTATCATCAAACCGGATAAAAGGTATTGTTTCCGGTAAGACGCATTTTGCGCATCTCCTAATCGCGTGACATTCAGCCTGCTGCTCGTCCGATTCTCCTTTATCCAGCAATTGACGAAAATACGAACCGGCATCATATCTTATGGCCTGATGGGAAAGCAATTTCCTGCCTATACTGAATATACTTTCGCCAAAATCATCAAGCCGCAGGTAAAGAGCGGTTTTAGCCTTGACCTGACTGATCGCGCATTCTCCGGCATAACACCTTGACCTTAATCTCTTGATAAATTTTTCAAGTATGGGGCGCTCGGAGGCAAACAAATAAAAACCTTTGCTGGCACCGGCGCAATAATATAGCGAACCCGTGTTTGTTCCGAGAATCAAGCTATTATCTTTTATCATTAACACGGCGATAGAAGCTGACCCCTCAATATTTTCATAAAGTTTCGCAATCGCCTCCCGTGGGGTCAGACCTTGCTCAATAAGCCTTCGTAAAAAACCGAATATACCCTTGTTACCCGGGAATTCCTTGCCCGAAGCCGGAAAAAAGGCATCATCCAGGACAGGGTTCGCCGCGATAACACCGTCATGGACGCCTGACAGGCAGGCCTCAATAACAGGCTGTATATTATTCACACACATCTGGCTGTCGTTCACGGCAAGCCCCGTACAACCTATAAAAACGGCCGAAGCCGGTATTATCCCATTGCCCGGCGGCAGCATGCGGTTAATTGACGCCTGGCAAAAATCCTTATATGCCCTTGTCTTGAGCAATACACGCACTGATACGGCATCCTTACAGGACAATAACTCTCCTTTAGCATAGGACAATGCCCCGGCAGTATCCTTGCCCCTTGTTCCCGAAAGCAGAAATAGCTCATACATCGCTTCTCTGATAAAGCAAACCGGTATATTCAAACCCTGCTTTAATGCGAATCCAAAAACACCGCTCATTTATCGCTCCTTTCTATAAACTCTCTTTCTTTCTGTAAACTACCACCCTGGAACCGTCATCAGGCACATCAACGTATGCGATCACCTCAAAGAGTTCTCTGTGTTTCATAAGGGCCTTTTCAAAACAGCCTCTTATATCTTCCCTGCTCCCGCGTGAACCTATCGAACCGGCATCCTTATCAAGAAGATAATCCGAGCCTAAAAGCAGGCTCTCCCAATTATAAGTCCCCGGTTCGCGGGCATCGGCCCCGTCGGCTAAAATACAGCAATCCAATACAAACGGCATCTTTTTCATTATAAACTTATATTCAAGCGGGTAAAAGATCTGCGGCAGACCAAAAAGGCATAATACCCCTTTTTTCTGCCCGCGCGGCACCTTTTCCTTTTTAAAGACCTCTAACAGGCCCCTGTTTATCGTATAATATTTATCCGTCCTGAATACACTCCTTATGCCGGATGCTAACGGGCTGCGAAGCCAGGCGGGATACGAGTCATGCATATAATTAATAACCGCGAATTGGAACAAAGATATAGATAATATTACTACCATGCACAGCCTCTTGAATAAACAATTAAGGCGGCTTTTAAACAATTCATGGCTTACTATCAAGCAATAGGCCGGTAAGATAGGCATAGCGAACCTCAAGACCTGATTAGGCAGTGCCGAAAGAACCATTAGGGGGGCAAAAAACCAAAGCAGAAGCAACTTTTCCATTCTCCTGATATTAAGGATTGATTTAATAAATAGCAATATCGTAAAAATAAATATCGGATAGCCTAAAAGGACGGAAAAATTTTTTATATAAAAAAGCGGCGAATTGGGGTAGATAGGAGACAGTTGTGATAACCGGCAATAATAATGAAATAACCCGGTTGGGCCAAGATATACGGGCAATATCGCTAAAAATACTGCCGCGAAACATACTATTATATTCCGGCAGGCCGCTTGGTCAAAGCCGTTTACAAAAGACCTGTATATATAATACAACAAAGGGAATAAAAAATATAAGACGAATGTCTCTTTTGTCAGTTGGGTAATTGACAATGCCAACCCCAATAAGAGGCTAAAAAGAAAGGATCGAAAATGATCCGTTTTTATCAATAGATATACGCTTAAACATGTCAACGCGGTTAAAGGCAGGTCTGTCATCATTGTGCGGGAGAACTGAAAAATAATAGGTAAGGATACCGTCAACACGGCGGCCATAAGGCCTGGCGCCTTGCCGCAGAGCAATGAACCTATGCCATAACAACTAAATGCCAAAACAAATAAAAACAATGTATTGATCAGCCATATTACAGGCTTTTCACTCCAGACATCAAAAAATGATACCAATCTCCATGCCATTGCCTGGAATACAAACAAGGCCGGAGGCCTGGACAAAAAACGCTTTCGTATTTTCATGACCTCACTTATCATATCGCCCATGCTTTTTCCGTCATAATTGTCAAACATGGTATAATAAATGTGCAGGCCCCCTTCAAGGTAATGGGCCTCATCACAAACCCTTAACACCTTTGCCTTGTAGATGACCTGCAAGTTTACCAGCGCCTGGGCAATCAGCACAATAGTTAGTATACCTAAAGAAATCCTTTTGAGCGGCATAATAAATAAACCCTTTCGTGGATTACTCGCCTTCTTCGCCTACCTTTATAGTCCCTTCAAAAAACGGATATGCGCCGGGTGATAAGGCCCTGGTAACAACCTTATAAAATTGTAATAATCTGGACTTATACAAGGAATCAGTATTTTCAATGACCGCCTTCAAGCCCTTGTCTTTTTTGTCGTATTTAAATAATACCCGCGGCAGATGAGGGCCTACGACGGTTATCCCGGTCCGAGACCGGCCGCTAAAATACCTAAAAGGGAGTATATCATAATCCCGTGTATATTCCCCGCTAAAACTACCGTTAGCATCAGGGCCAGCCGACCACTTCTTATATCGGTTTGACAGCATAATGTTTGCCTGTTGCATCTCCATGTCCATCTTCTCATGGATATGGATATCCGCCCTCCATCTGATCAAACCACCGTCGGCCTTCTCTATCTGCCATTGTTGGGAGATCGGCAAATACGGCCAATCGCCTGAAACAATAATCTTGTTCGGCGCGCGGTCAAGGACCTGCCACAGGGCCTGATAAGAATCATACCATATCCCTGAAACCCTGACGGATGTATAAACACCCAGGCCGGATGTTAATTCCCTGCCGTTAGAGAACAGGCGGCCTTTGCCCCTGTCAAAGAAAAACCTCAACCCCTTTGTCCCGATAAAAGTCCTCCTCGCCAAAGAAACGACCTCTCTGACAGGTTTCATATTTTTTCCAAACCTGATAAAACCTTTAAAACACCTGCACGTATCAAGGCCTTCACCCACGCTGCCTATATTACCGATAACTGATGATTTAAGGCATAATCTCTCTTCGCCCTGCATCTTATGTTTAAATATCGCCAGTATCCTCCTTTCAGGCTGGGACTGCGCCTTAAATAACAATCCGGGCAAAGCCTTTCCTGCCACAGGCATTAGGGCGATGCCCGTGGCCTTATTATCCTTCAATCTAATCGGCCCGATATTATTAATATAATGTTTTACGGATAGTTTTCCGCATTCATCCGCGGTTCTCCAATCCATGTATCCGCTTAAAATATTCAGTGTTAGTGATGGGCAGATGATGGGATCCTTGCCCTCTCGGAGTATATCAATATCAATATCCAGCCTGTTACCGGCAGCGCAGACCATATTCCATCTCTGACGCGGCAGGCCCGGAAAGAGCATTTGAATTATAATACGCGAAGCAGATTGTTTTTTCACCTGCCAGACGGCTGAAGACGTATCATGCCAGGTCTTCCCCGTCAGGAAGGCCATATCAAGACCTTTGCCCTTGGTGAGCTCTTTGCCGTCATAATAAAGCCTT
>JBAZLY010000020.1:0-19880 GCA_041650035.1 Candidatus Omnitrophota bacterium
GTCCCCGTTCTTGATAATCTTTTTACCGCTACATCCGCCGTTTCTACTACGGGGCTGACAACGATTACTGTGGTCAATGACTACAATTTCTGGGGGCAGTTGGTTATACTCGTACTTATCCAGCTTGGCGGTATCGGATACATGACTTTCAGCTCTTTCGTTATCCTATCCACTAAAAAATATCTGGATGACCGGACAAAGAATGTAGCCGAGACGGTATTCAGTATCCCAAAAACCTTTAAAATAGAGAAGTTTATTATAAGTGTCATCGGTTTTTCCGCTATTGTCGAATTGTTAGGGGTAATAGGTTTATTCTTTGTGTTTTGGCAGGCAGGTGTGGAGAATCCTCTCTGGAGCGCCATATTCCACAGTGTATCCGCTTTCTGTACGGCAGGGTTTAGCCTGTTCCCCAACAGCTTCGAGGGTCTGGCAAATAACTTTGGCCTTAACGCTATAATATCTGGATTAAGCATAACAGGTGCGATGGGGTTTATCGTATGCGTGGATGTCTGGCGGCTTATCCGAGGTAAAGAAAAACACGTAACTCTGACTACGAAGGTCATTCTTTCTATGACGTTTTGGCTTCTTGTGATCGGAGGGGCTTTGATGTTTTTGAGTGAAACCTATGGAGGAGGAGTCGGCCCGGAGAACAGGATCATGTTTTCTTTCTTCCAGTCGATGACTTCGCTTACTACCGTAGGATTTAATACCGTTACCGTCAGCACGATGTCAAAATCGGCTATCATGTTGATCTGTATATTGATGATTATCGGAGCTTCGCCTTCAGGAACCGGCGGCGGTTTGAAAACCACCACGTTTTCGGCCATCTGGGGACTGATGAAAAGCGCTGTCCGAGGGGATAAAAATGTGCGTATCTGGGGAGCGGCGGTGCCTGAGGATCGTGTCAGGACAGCGGTGGCTACGTTAAGTTTTTATATATCGGCTCTGGTTATTGGTACTTATCTGCTTACGCTGACAGAAAGCGGCACATTCATAGACATATTTTTTGAAGCGGCCTCGGCGTTAGGTACGGTAGGTTTAAGCCTGGGTATTACCGGCACGCTGACCGCTTTGGGCAAGCTGGTAATTATCCTGATGATGTATATCGGACGTGTCGGGCCTTTAACATTCGGAACGGCTCTTTATGTGAAGCCGGAGCTTATATTTGATGATGATAAATCCGACCTTGCGATATAAGGCCGTAGTTACCGGATAGATTCGAGCAGTTGGTTTATTTCGTTCTTTTGTTCTTTCTTGGTTTTGAGGGAAGATTAAAGTTGGAGATTATTCAGGATTTGTGATATCCTATTGGGGCTGGATGAGGACGTGATTCTGGAAAGCCGCTGAACGGATAAGCGGTGTAAGACTTTAGGATCATCACAATCCTTGAATTGTTCTATGAAAGTCGGCGGTAAGAGATCAACTATCTTCATCAGTTTTGATATGCGTTTACGATGAAGATTCAGCTTGGCAGCCGCAGAAAGATAGGTTTCTTCGGGATACATAGTCATATAAGCCTTGATATTAAGGGCTTGCTGGATGACGTTTACCGGCGGTTTACGCCGTTTTTCGGGATCTTCGGGAAAAGGCAGGTCGAGAGAGACCTCAAGCCGGACTTTCCTGCGGTTGTAAGATGTTATAAGTAGTTGAACTGTTTGAGGTTGTGAAACTCGACTGGCGTCCTGTTTGAGACCCCAGTTGGACGCCAATACGAAACAGGAGTAGTTTCGTATAACTTAATAGAACGCTTGAAGTTATGGCGTTCGTTTTTAGTAAATGGTTCATTTTCCAGTATTGTTTGGTTAGGTAAGGGGAGCCCCTTAGTTATTTCAGTTACAAAAAGCACTTGTTTAGGTTTGAGCTTAGAAGATAGGAGGTACTATGTTTAACAAAGTAATTTATATCACCGAGAACGACATAAAGAGATTAAGAGAATTAATCATGGTCGCCAGAGAGTTTGGCAAAGAAGAAGAGAAGTATCTAAGCGAACTAGAAAAAGAGCTGAATAGGGGAAAAATTGTTCAGTCTCAAGATATTCCCCATGACGTTATAACTATGAATTCAAAAGTTCATTTAAAAAATTTGGATACAAATGAAGAAATTATTTATCAATTAGTCTTTCCCGACGACGCTAATGCTGACCAAGGGCGAATTTCAATTTTGGCGCCAATCGGAACGGCTTTACTTGGGTATAGCGTAGGAAATGTCATCGAATGGAAAGTCCCTTCAGGCGTTGCGAAGCTGAAAGTGGAGCGGATTTTATATCAACCTGAAGCGGCAGGTGACTATTCTTTATAAAAAATGAAGGAGGGGCAAGGATAGGAGTATTTATTTTGGTTTTAAGAACACAGAATTGTAGTGGCTGCTGACGAATAATGAGGATTAAATGAAAAAACATCGAACGGGTATATCAAGGTTTTTAGAAAATGTGAGTGGATGTTTTTTGAGCGTTTTTGCCGGGGTACTTTATGCCATTGCGATAAAATATTTTGTTTTTCCGTCCCGTGTTATTATGACTGGGACAGAAGGCATTTCGATAGCCACGGCTTATTTTTTTGATAATCAAAAAGTATTTATCTGGTTGTATTTGTTTTTCCAGACGGCGCTGATTATTTTCGCGTTTCGCAAGATAAGTTTTCGTTTCGCCTTCAGGACAACGCTTGTTATCGGTTCGGTTGTCGGGTTGTTAAGCATTTTGCCGGAATACCAGTTTGCCAGCCCGGAACCTCAGAACGAACGGATCATGTTGGTTATTTTTGGGGGGATCCTTGCCGGAATTGCAAAGGCTATTGCCTTTCGTTATAGTTCGTCGACCGGAGATGAAGATATTCCCTCCGCATATTTTTCAATGAAATATTTAAGGCCGGTAGGCAATATAGCCGTTGTCGCGGCCATTTTGTCGACAGCGTTTGGGATGGCCTTGGCTTTTATCAAAACACACCAGATAGAACCCGTCATCAATACTCTTTTGTACACGGCTGTTTATATTTTTATGAGCGCTGAGACGCTGAATAATTTCTACCGTAAATTCAAGCTGGCCCTAGTAAACGTGATAACAAAATCACCGGATAAGATCGGAGAAGCTATAAGGGCGGCGTTGCCTCATCGGACATTCACGATACAAGAGGGATTCGGCGGTTATTCTAAAGAGAAAGTCAAGACATTACGAACGATTGTTACTCAGGAAGAATTGCCGGATATAGTGCGGGTTATTGAAGGGGCCGACAAAAACACATTTTTCTTTTATAGCGATGTAGAAGGGGTATCCAAGCAGTATTATGTTTCCCCTATCGGGTAACAGGAGAAAAGCTGAATTAATATACTCGTACGGTTTATGCAGATATTATAGTTTTGAGCTCGATAGTCGTTTGATTCCGTTACGTTGTTCTTTCTCGGTTTTAAGGCGGGATATCTTAAGGAGTGTCCTGCCGGTGAAGGTTTTGAGCATTTGGAGATTATCGCAGGATTGTATATTTTTGACGAAAGCCACAGATTAGAGTTGGAGATTATTCAGGATTTGTGATATCCTATCGGGGCAAGATGAGGCTGTGATTCTGGAAAGCCGCTGAACAGATAAGTGGTGTAAGACTTTAGGATCATCGCAATCCTTGAATTGTTCTATGAAAGTTGGCGGTAAGAGATCAACTATCTTCATCAGTTTTGATATGCGTTTACGATGAAGATTCAGCTTGGTAGCCGCGGAAAGATAGGTTTCTTCGGGATACATAGCCATATAAGCCTTAATATTGAGGGCTTGCTGGATGATGTTTACCGGCGGTTTACGCCGTTTTTTGGGATCTTCGGGAAACGGCAGGTCGAGAGAGACCTCAAGCCGGACTTTCTTGCGATTATAAGATGTTATAAGTAGTTGAACTATTTGGGGTTGTGAAACTCGACTGGCGTCCTGTTTGAGACCCCATTTCTAAATGGCGGTTTTCCGCCATAAATTTGAAGGCAGAACTGTAAGAAACATAAAGGGTTGCGTTAAAAAATCTGCGGTTCAAACAGATTTTTTTGAAAATTTCGGCCAATTCTTCAAGGCCGCCCGCCGAAGCGAATAACTGGCTTGGCGACCAAGAGTTAGAAAATCCCGCATAGGTTCTAACTATTTTCCGTCACCCTCTGAGAGGTTTTCTAAGTGGTGTGTTTTTTTATTTATAAGCGAGGCTTTCTTGATCTCAAGCTGTATTGCAAGAGAAACAAAATAGTTAAGAGGCTCGGTATATTTTGCATTAAAATGACTTGCGATAAGTTTTAAAAAGTTTCACAACTAATTGAAAGTATTGGTAGCCCAAAACTTGCTTAGCACCCAATCTGCGGCCTCGGAATTACAAAAAGTTAAGATTATGCCAAAACTTGCGGAGTTTATCCAAAAAATACCATCAACGGACAAGAATAGGCTTATTTATCTTTTTGGAATAGTTGTTTTGTTGTTCGCTCTTTTTGACGGGATTATAACCTATTTGATTCCGCTTGTTATCCTTGAGCACGGGTTGTCCAAAACCCTAATAGGCATAATTATGAGTTCAGCGGCCGTTAGCGGCGCTTTTTTTGATTTTGTTATCTATAAAATATTTAAAAATCCTGTTTATCGCCGGCTTTTTATTGTCATGTTCGCCGTTTCTTTGGTTTATATTTTTGTAATTTGGCATGCCGGTTCGTTTGTATTATATATATTGGCGATGGCCATGTGGGGATTCTATTACGATTTAAGGAACTTTGGCACAATGGATTTTAACTGCCGCTATTTTCCCAAACAAGGACAAGCGGCTAATTTTGGCCTGATTCAGGTTTTTCAATCCCTGGGCTGTTTATTAGCGCCGTTAATAGCCGGTTTTTTAATTATAGATATGGTCGGAAATAAGCCTTTTTTTGCCGCTTTATTGTTTCTTGTTATTTCAATAATATTTTTTATTTTGCTTGTTTTACAAACCCGCAAGGCCCGGCAGTTTATTCCGGAAAAACCGGTTTCAAGGACAAGCCTGTCCGAAGAAATTTCACTCTGGAAAGAAACAGGTAAAATAATTTTGCCGGTATTAATTTTAGGGCTGTTTTGCACTGTTATTGATTCCTTTTTTATTACCCTGGGCCCGCTCTTTGCTGAAAATTTACCAATAGAACCTTTTGACGGTATTTTTATGTTTGCGTATCTTCTTCCGGCTTTAATTATGGGCAGTTTTGTTGGCAAGATAACGAAAAAATTCGGCGATAAAAATTCAATAATCTTCGGGCTTCTAATCGGGTCTTTGGTGCTTTCTTTTTTTTATTTTTCCAAGACCCCCTTAATGCTTATCTTAATTATGTTTACCGCATTTTGTTTTATAAGTGTTGTTTCGCCGATTACTCACGGTGTTTATGCTCACTACATCCATAAATCTCCAAAAGCAAGGAAGGAGATCCAGGAATTGGGAGATTTTTTTGAGAACATTGGCTATATAATCGGGCCGATCATTGCCGGTATCATTGCCGATCAGCTGGGGATTCAGGCAACATTTTCCGTACTTGGTATTGTCGGTTTGGCCTTCGCTATGCTTTTGATATTTACCATGCCAAAAAACGTTTGATTACATTAATCTATAGTATGGTCCATAAGATCATATCCGATTAGTCGTTCTCCTTATTATACGAAACGGGCATATCAGCTTGCTTGAGATGCTTCGGCAAGGGTATTTCTTTTGGGCCTTTTTATTTGCCGTCAGGCCGGTAAACCATCTCTCCGACACTACTTGCCTTAAAATCCGGTAGTAATGAATCATTTTTTATATTATAATCTTCCAAGTGATTAAATAAATTGTTTTTATGACCTTATCCAAGAATTGGGGTAAGCGGGATGTCGCTTTTAGTCAAAGACAAAGTTTTCTCTACCATAACACGCATGGCCCTTCCAATGTTAGCGGGGACATTTGCCATGAACGCGTATCATTTGGTTGATACGTGGTTTGTGTCGCGGTTGGGCACTAATGCTTTGGCGGCAATGTCATTTACGTTTCCGGTTGTTATGCTTCTTGCTTTTATCATGCGCGGACTGGGAACAGGGGCCATGGCAGTAGTGGCCCATGCCTTGGGCAGGGGTAAGCAGAAGACCGCCGCGCGTATTACGACGCATGCGGCTTTTTTGTCGTCAAGCGTAGCTTTGGCCTTAACCATAACAGGGCTTTTTACGATTAAGCCGGTCTTCATGCGTTTAGGCGCGGAAGGCCATGTATTTGTGCTGACACAGCAGTATATGTCAATCTGGTATTACGGATTGGCATTCAGGGTCCTGCATATGATGTTTGCCGATATTATTATCGGGACCGGCCACACCAAGGCAGTAAGCTTTCTTATGGTTTTTGGCACCGTGTTGAATTTTATACTTGACCCTGTTATGATTTTCGGGTTATGTGGTTTTCCGAGGATGGGTATAAGCGGGGCGGCACTGGCCACGGTAATTTCCGAGACCCTCATATTGGTTGCGGCATTTTTATTTATCCATAAAAGGTATCATCTGATTCTTTTTACCTCGCACTCGCTTGGCCGCGTCGTTTCCTCTTGGCGCAGGATCTTGTATATCGGCATTCCTACAACGTTAAGCTCTGTCTTGGTCCCGTTGTCTGCAATGATCGTGATTAAGATAGTAGCAGGTTTTGGCCAGGCCGCGGTTGCTGCTGTAGGGGTCGCAAGCCGCATTGAGATGTTTGCGTTCATGATTCCTATGTCTGTGGGGATGTCGCTGGTCCCATTTATTGCCCAGAATTACGGCGCCGGGCGTTTTGACCGGATAAAATCTGTGCGCAAAGGGACAATGCTCTTCGCGCTTGGTTTTGGCTTTATTATTGCGTTAGTTTTTTTGATCATCGCACGACCTTTAGGCAAACTGTTTTCTTCCGATTCTGAAGTAATCAATATCTTGGTTTGCTACATTAATGTTACTTGTTTCGGTTATGGCTTTTTGGAGGTACATCGCTATGCCACTTTTTGTTTTACCGGGATACATAGGCCGTTTTTTGCCGCTTCCTTGACCGCGATCCGCGTGGTTGTTTTGATGATACCCTTAGTGTATTTCGGCGCGAGGTTCTTTGGCATCTATGGCGTTTTTTGGGGTAGACTGCTATCCGATATACTGTCTGCCGCTACAGGGATTATATGGACAGGCGCGATTATTAAGAAGGCCGCTGATAATACTTTACTTATAAAGTCATATTAAAAAGTCCATCCAAGCTTTATATGAATGAAGCCCCGCAAGGTTTTTAGAGGGATATTATTTTTGAGATGCGGCTGATTATGATTGAGCTTGTCTTATAATTATGCTATTTTATTTAAGAAAGCAGGAAAAGGATATATGAAAAATAAGGTTGTTAATTATTTAAATAAAGATATCTGGCGGATCAGGTTGAGGGACCTTCCTAAAAAGAGCTCATTTTTTATAAGAAATTTAAGGGTTGTTCTTTTATCATTGCGCGGTTTCAACGAAGACAAATGCTCTCTTCGCGCTTCGGCTCTGACGTTTTATAGTCTTTTGTCTATTGTACCGGTATTTGCGATGATCTTTGGCATAGCCAAAGGATTCGGCCTGGATAAGATCCTTGAAAAACATGTAATGGAAAAAATCCCTGTGCAGAATGATGTCTTCCTCAATATTGTTAATTTTTCCCATTCCCTGCTTGAGAATACAAAAGGAGGGGTTATCGCTGGCGTAGGTGTCGCGCTTTTATTCTGGGCGGTCATCAAAGTTCTGGGCAATATTGAGCAGTCTTTTAACGATATCTGGGGTATAAAAAATATGCGTAGTTTCATGCGCAGATTTACCGATTATCTCTCGGTGGTATTGATCTGCCCGATACTGCTGATTATATCAAGCAGTGCCACTGTTTTTATCAGCACGCAGGCAAGGATGATAACCCAAAATATATCCCTGCTGGGAGCGATAGCCCGTCTGATAAATTTTGTACTTGGGTTTTTGCCATATACCGTTATTTGGGTAGTATTTACATTTATATACGTTTTTATACCAAACACAAAGGTCAACCTTAAATCCGGTATCCTCGCGGGCATAGTTGCCGGTACCGTGTATCAGATTACGCAATGGATATACGTTTATTTTCAAGTAGGCGTAGCCAAATACAACGCTATATACGGAAGTTTTGCCGCCTTACCTTTATT
Source organism: Candidatus Omnitrophota bacterium (assembly GCA_041650035.1). Classification (GTDB taxonomy): domain Bacteria; phylum Omnitrophota; class Gorgyraeia; order JABMRG01; family JABMRG01; genus JAQUQI01. Next base: position 8,143 of record JBAZLY010000020.1, read on the forward strand.
TTTGATGTGGCTGCAGTTAAGCTGGAGGATCGTATTATTAGGCGCTGAAGTTTCTTTTGCTCATCAGAATGTAGATACCTATGAATTTGAGCCGGACTGCCTGAATGTCAGCCGGGCGCTAAAGGACCAGCTCGCATTGAGGATAGTAAATCTGCTTAGCAAAAATTTCGCCTCAAGCGAAAAGCCACTTACCGCGCAAAAGATATCTAATACATTAGGTATTCCCATACGGCTGGCGCGTGATATATTATATGAATTAGCTATGGCCGGAGTTTTGATCGCTGTCCAGGAAAACTCAAACAGAACGCCTGCCTATCAGCCGGCAGTTGACATACATTTACTCACTATCCAGTATGTTATTAATAAGCTTGAGCAGTATGGGGCTGATTCTATACCTGTCATAGAGACAAAAGAGTTAGAGAAAATCAAAAACAGCCTTGAAGGTTTCAACAAGATTATTGAAAAATCACAGTCAAATTTGCTTTTAAAGGATGTATAGCGTTTTTACGCGATAATTTTATTTATTGATAGGTGCAATTTTTTAAATAAAAAGGACAATCCGGCATAAACGAAAGGGGGGTATTTATATGAAGTTAGTAAAGATTATTCTCGCCATTATTCTTCCTCCGGTGGCAGCATTCATGCAGGTAGGGGTAAGCACTCATTTTTGGGTTAACATTGTCTTGACACTGTTGTTTGCCATACCCGGCGTTATTCACGCTTTGTGGCTTGTTTTGACCGATAAAAAAGCTTAAAAGCGCAGAGGCGTATTAGCATAAAACATTTCTAATAAGGGAATAATATTCCTTATAAGTTTTGTTTTTTAAACATAGATACCATAAGATCTGATAGGCATTAAAACTTATGGAGTTGCGTCTATCAGCACGGATAGCAGTATTTTTAGGCCGCGCAGGCAGTTTTTTAAATGGGCAATTCTATGGTTTGGCATGTCTATATTGTTAAATGCCATGATAAAACTTTTTACACAGGCATTACCAATAACCTTTTACGACGTATCAATGATCATAACAAAGGAAACGGTTGCAGGTATACGAAATATCGCCGGCCGGTAAAGCTTATACATTCCGAGATATATCCTACCAGGTCCCAAGCCCAAAAGAGAGAATACTATATTAAAAGTCTTAAAAGAGCGGATAAGCTGATATTGTGCGGATGGGTTGATTAATTCAAGGCCAGTTTGCAGGTATTCCGCGGTCATATAATCCAATAGAACCGATATGATTGATACCGTAGCCTTGCCGCAGGAGCATGTATTAAAGCGGTCGATTATAACCAAAGATAACAGCGGATGAGGCATTACATAATACCTGTAGCAGGATAAAGGCGCGCAGGTCTTACCTTTTGGAGTGGTGATTCCTGCGCGTTTTATCCGCGTAAAAATTATACTTCAATGGAAAGGCAGATAGTGATATAATAAAAGACGCAAAAAATAAGATGTTTTACGAAAGCGGCATATCGTATGCGTGGTTATGAATATTACCAATCGGAGCAGGGCGCATGAGCAGATATATTAAAATTGCTATCAGGATATTTTTTGTTTTGCTGATATTATTCGTTATTATTTCAGCCGTCGTTTATGTATTTATCAGCAATTTTGATATTGTTAAATACAGGCCTCAAATTATCAGGATAGCCGGCGAGGCCCTTAACCGTAAGGTTGATTTTAAGGATATTGAACTTAAGATATCATGGGCCAGGGGTTTAAGGCTTCGTCTAACCGATTTTACTGTGGGAGATGATCCTGCTTTTGGCGCGGGGGATTTTATCTTCGCGAAAGAAATAAACGCGGGCGTTGATTTGGTGTCCAGCATAAAGAAGCGAAATATTGCCGTTTCAGATATCGCTGTCAGATCTCTTACGGTAAATATCATACGAGATAAAAACGGTCTTTTAAACGTCCAGACAATAGGTAATAAGGCCGCGGACACCGCGGCTTTGCCTGCAGACCGTCAGCTTTCCGGATCCGTATCCCCCAGCCCTGCTTTAACGGCATTTTTTATACATTCTATCAAGGTCTACGATTCGGCTGTTTATTTTTCCGACAGTTCAGTTTCGCCCGCGGCTAATATTTCCGTATCAAAGATTAATTTGGAGATCAACGGGTTTTCTTTATGCAGACCTTTTGATATACTGCTTAACGCGGCCGTGTTATCATCAGGAGCAAATCTACATTTGCAAGGCAGGGCAGAGCTTGACATGTTAAAGAATCAGGCCGGATTAAACGGTATTAAGGCTTCGCTTGACATGGGTCAGGTTTCCTTGGAAAAATTAAAAAGTTTTCCATCGTTTAAAGCCATGCCCCTGCCGGATTCTCTTAACGGCGAGTTAAAGATTTTGGTCAGAAACGCTATTTTAAACGAAAAAGGGATAGGCGATATAGATATGGATTTGTCATTGGCCGATGGCGGTATATCAATAAAAGGAACTTCTTCGGGTATTGGCATAACGGCAAACAAGATCAACGCGCAGCTTAAAAATTTTTCTCTCAAAAGACCTTTTGATTATAATGTTTCATTCGCATATGAAGGCAATGAAACCAATATTTCGTTAGACGGCAGCCTTGCGATAGATGCCGTGAATAAGAATATCCGCATGGGCCAGACATCAGTCTGGGCCGATTTTTCTAAAATAGATTTCGCGCGCTTAAAAGCTTTGCCGGTTTTGTCAGAAATGACCTGTTTTCCTGATTCCTTAAGCGGTCAATTAAACGCTCGGGTAAAAGAGATGTTGTTAACGGATAAGGGCTTGAAAACCTTAAACGCGGACATAAGCCTTAAAGACGGAGCGGTAAGCATAAAAGAAATGGCCCCGGGGACATCGTTTACCGCCTCTCTTATTGATTGCGAAATAAAGGATTTCAGGCTGGATTCCATGTTTGATTTTAATATCAGGCTGGCTTATTTGAGCAGTTCGCCCAATATTAAAATTAAGGGCAGGTCCGGGTTATTTTTACAAGGCCGGGATATTAGGCTTGAAAATACTACAATTGAAGCCGATTTATCCAATTTTTCAATAGACAGATTAAGGGCATCCGCGCCGGTTTTTAAAAATGCCCGCTTGCCTGAAAGTATTCGGGGAAATTTCTATGCTTTGGTAAAAGATATGTCAGCCGGTGCTAAAGGTTTGAACCGGTTGGCAGGCCATGGGCGGTTAAATGAAGCCGAAGTTAAATTCAAAGAATTGATTCTTCCTATCAAGAGCATAAACGCGGAGTTTGACTTAACGGAGAAAGATTTTACCATGGACAACGCCCAGGCGGTTATCGGTAAAGGCAAGGCTGTTATCGGATTTAATATAGAGGATTATGTGGGGAATAAAAATTTCGCATTTTCCGCAAAGCTTGACGGTATTGATCTGTCAGAAGTTTTAGACCAATCCCGTTTTGGGGTCAAGGTAGAGGGGCGGGTAAACGGCGACATTCTTATTAATGGCAGGGCTGAAGACACAAACTCGTTTACCGGTAACGGCAAGCTGGAAGTCAAAGAAGCCAAGCTGATAGATTTTAACGTTTTAAAAACGGTCCTGGACAAAATGTCGTTTTTGCCTAACATGTATGCACAGATATCGGATAATTTGCCTGAAAGATACAAAACAAGGTTACAAGATAAAGATACGCAAATAGACAAGGCGTTCGCTAAACTTGCAGTATCCAACGGCCTTATATTGCTTGACCCTGTTCTGATGGAAGCGGAGGAGTTCGCGTTTTCTGGAATAATCCGGTCGGGTTTTGACCAAAAGTATTCACTGGAAGGCAAGATCGTTATCCCGAATGAGCTTTCAAGCGCGATGATACAATCAGCTCCCCTTACGCAATATCTTCTTAATCAGGACGGGAATATCAGTATTCCCGTTTATGTTACAGGCCAGGGGGCCGCCAGGCCTGTTATTTCTGTCACGCAGACAGCTTTTGATATGGGCAAGAATGCTTTACTCGCGGAAGGGAAGCGACAGCTTGCCAAGGTCCTTAATAAAACGTTTGGCATTGAGGATAGCCCTTCTGAAGACACGGATGCTGATACTGAATCTCAAAACGATACTGCAAACCGGGAAGGCACGACCGATACATATCAAATTGTAAACAGTATTTTTAGCAAGGTTTTTGAAAAAGCCGGCCAGGAATAATTGTTTTTACGCCGGTTTACATGTTGTCTAAAATCTTTAATGGAATACGGCATTTTAAAAAGGGCATAATTGGCCCCGAAAAAAGGAGGGTATATGAATTCAATAGTGTTGGCCATGCTGATCGGCCCATTTATGTTAGTAATAGGTTTGGCTGTTTTATTGAACAGAAAGGCTTTATGGAATATCAGGGATGATTTATTTAAGAGCCCCGCTTTATTGTATATATCAGGTCTTATGATTTTTAGCGCCGGTATATCTATAGTGGCTTTTCATAATATATGGGTGCCGGATTGGCGTTTACTAATTACGATTTTTGGATGGTTGATGCTCGTCAAGGGGGCTTTTTTTGTTGCTCTGCCCGATATTGCCGTTAGAATAGCCAGGTCATACCCTAAAAATGATAAGATGCTGATGTTATGCTGGATTACCATGCTGGCGATAGGCGTTTTTCTTACCGCTAAAGGATATTGCCCTTTGAAATTTTGTTGTAATATTTAAAGAACCGACAGCCACGATTTACGGCTTGATCTTTTTAGCAAGTGATGCGGGTTATATTGTATCCGGGCCTTCATTTCGCCGTGCAATTTTTATGCCGCAGGCTGTGTGTGTTTGTCAAAAATTCCTTCAATTTTCCGATTTTATCCTATCTCATATTATATCTATTTGTTATAATAATGTAATAATGGCAACCGTAAAACATATAAACGTTTTTTTGGAGGTATGATGCCAAAAACAAAGAGAGTGCTTGCGGTAGATGATGATGTCAGTTTGATTGATATGCTGCGCGCCTATCTGCCGCAGGTCATGGATATAGAGCTTCTTGTCGCTTCGACAGGCGAGGGTGCGCTGGAAATAATCAGAGATAAAGAGCCCGACGTTATATTGCTGGACATGCAGTTGCCGGATATACAGGGGCCTGAAATATTGAGTTTTATCCGGGAAAAATACCCTGAAACAAAGGTGCTTGTTGTTACAAGTTACGATAAAGAAGTTAAGGAGGAGATGGCAAGGCTCGGTGTTGACGGTTTTTTCCCGAAGCCGGTTGTATTAACCGAACTTGTTAGCAGGATAGGAGATGTCTTATCGGCGAAAAACGCTACCTTGATTGATCCGGTATCCTTAGCCGACGTGCGGCAAAGGGAAGATGTTGTCCCTTGCGCGAAAATAATGTTTATTGAAAAAGAATTCTGCATGCCTTATTTGCTGCCGATAGTTGAATCAGAGGACAGGGAAGGCTATCCTATCAAAGGTTATGGTGACTATGAGTTTAAGTGCGTTTATTGCCAGAAAGATGTCTTGCCGGCGCTTAAAGGTTTTAAGCCTGATATTGTTATATGCGCGACAGATGTCCCGGAGAGGGAACCGTTTACGGATAAGACCGTCTCCACGGTTGGCACGATGCTGGATATCATGAAGTCAAAGTATTCTCCCAAGGCCATAATAGCGCACGGAAGCCAGCAGTCTATAGCCTCTTTTGGCGCAGCCGGCGCTGATATCCATCCCGGCATCTGGGTGGAGAAAGTGGATATGTTCGCCTATAGTCCGGAGGAAGACAAGGAAAACGTTGAAAGGCTCAACAAAATGCTTTGGTCTGTGTGCTTTAAGTATAACCTAATAAAAAAAGCGAGATAATATCATGGAAAATTATACACTATTGGTAGGTGAAAAGGAGATCGATACGGGTAATTATGAGTATTATCCTTATGCCTGCAAGGCTATTTTTGATTTTAAGACTACAAGGGCCGTTGTCAAAGAACTTAAAAGGGGTGTTGTCACAGCCGGAGTGGATTAGTGTACTTATGATAGAGCACACAAGAAGAATCAGAACGTCCATTAACCCGGACATCGCATACGATGTTTTGAAAAACGTTTCACATTTTTCCCAGTTTATATCAGGCGTTGATAGCGTTGAAGTGAAAAAAAACAATGAACATAATGCCCGAAATGTATGGTTTATTAATATGCAAGGCAATAAAGTTCAATGGGAAGAAGAAGAGCGGGTCGATGATAAAAACAGAAAAATATCCTTCAAAAGGATAAAAGGCGATTTCGATATTTTAGAGGGTTATAAAAGTGTCCGAAGTATAAAAGACGGATCAGAGATAGTGGTGTCTTTGAAGCTCGACTGGTCGTCCAACAAACTGCTTGATAGAGGTTTTATTTCCAGAAAATCATCCCTTGCCTTGCGCTGGATGCTGCGCGCGATTAGAGAACAATTAGGCGCTGGTTCTATTGTGTTATACGATCATTATGATAATAAGTCGGGTTTTACGATAACAAGTGAACTGGTTAGGTATAATAATAGGTTGGAAAAACAAATAGTTGCCTTTGTCGATCGTTTAAAAACAAATGATAGGTGCTCTGATTTCATTATTATTCCACCTGGATATGGCGAGACCAAAAGAGACGCCATAACCCTTTCGTATTATTTAGTGTGCAACGGTTTTAATGTGTTAAGGTATGATGCCAGTGACCATGTTGGAGAGAGCGAAGGGGATATTTTTTACACTACCTTGCCTAAAATGAAGGACGATATATTATCGTCACTCGACTATCTGCAAAAAAGATTTGGATGCGATAAGGCCGGTATTGTGGCAACCAGCCTTGCCAAAAGAGTTGCTCTTAAAGCGGCTTCGGAGGATACAAGAATATCATTTCTTCTTGGGTTAGTCGGAATTGTTAATCTTCGTTCTACGCTGGAGGCCGTGTATAATCAGGATTTAATAGGTATTGTGGAATCCTATAAAGATAAGAGTTTTGATGTGGCAGAGGTGCTTGGTTATGAGGTAAGCAGGGAATTTCCAAGGACTGCTATTGAAGGAAAGTATCATGACTTGCAATCTACGCGGGACGATATTAAAAGATTAAAAATACCTTTTGTTTTTATCGTCGCGGAAAAGGATACATGGGTCCGGTTAGAAGACGTTAAATTGGTATTTGAAAGTTCGGCTAACACAAAAAAAGAATTATACATAATGAAAGATACTTTGCATCTTATATATGAGAATCCAAAATCCGTTAGATCTGTATTAAAACAGGTAGTGGTGAGCTGCGGAAGATATATGCTTGATAAACAGATTGGCGATCCTGATATTGTTGAACCAGGTTTACGTCAAATTGCCCAGCAGAATAAGATTGAAAAAATGCGTTTACGCCGTTTAACTAAAATTTCAAAGGAAAGTGAAAAAGAGTTCTGGAAATCGTATTTAAACAAATATATTGTTATTACAAAGTCGAAAGATTTTAGGGATTTTTTAAGTCTTATTGAACTTCTTCTTGGCGCCGCAAATGATAATGAAATTATTCTTGATGCCGGTTGCGGTAATGGGCACTTTGGCGCCTGGTTATTATGGACTGCATTGGCAAGGCATAAGGAACTTGGCAATAAAGCCGGAATAATCAAACGAAGAAGGTATGTTGGCATTGATTTCGTTGAAGATGTTTTGGCTGAGGCCAGAACCCGTCATATAGATATCCAGGGCAGTGTCGTTAATGAGTTAAAACTAAAAAGGCCGTTTATGGAATTTGAATATCAGTGTTTGGATATGGAGCAAAGATTGCCGTTTCCCGATAATCATTTTGACAAAATATGCTGTAATCTTGTTTTATCATATTTAAAGAATTCATTTTTTGCTTTAAGTGAATTAGTTAGAGTTTTAAAAACGTCTGGCAGGATAGTCGTCACTTCGCTGAAACCCTATCCCGATTTGTCCCATATATATAAAAGTTTTGTCACTGAAGCTAGCAATGAAACCGAGGTAAAAGAGGCCCGTATTCTGCTTAGCGGAGCTGGTAAAATAAAGCAGAGAGAAAGTGAAGGACACTATGTTTTCTTTTCCGAAAGCCGGCTCAAAAGCATGTTTTCGCGGCTTAAAGTCGTTGACGTTAAGACCTATATGACGTTTGCTAATCAGGCGCTTATAATAACTGCGGAGAAACAGTAAATGAGTATTTATGTGTTTTCGGCCGCTCTAACATTTTTAACTAGTCTTTTGTTAGGTTTTTTTGTTTTTATAAAAAACCCAAAAAGTCTTATAAATAGAACATGGTTCTTATTAAGCGGGAGCATTGCTTTTTGGAGTTTTTTTCTTGCTTTTATGTTTGCGTCTAAAAACGCAGAAAGTGGCCTGTTTTACAGCAAAATGCTGCAAATCGGGGCCATTATAATACCGGCCTCTTGTTTACACTTCATTGTTTCCTTGTTACACGTAAACAGACAAGAGCGTTTCGCTGTTGTTGCAAGTTACCTATTTTGTTTATTGTTACTGGTAATGAACGTGACGCCATATTTTATCAAAGAAGCTTTATACACGGATATGGTTGACTGTTTTTATCCGCGCGCCTCATATCTTTACATTTTTTTTATTCTATTTTTCTTTCTTGCCCCGGGTTATGGTACTTATCTTTTGATTAAAGAATACAAATCAGAATCAAATTTCAGAAAAAACCAGTTGGGCTATTGCATAGGCGCTTCATTCATAGGTTTTCTTGGGGGTTCTACAACATTCCCACTTTGGTACGACATTCATTTTTCTCCTATAGGCGTGAACCTTGTTTGGCTGTATGTTGTTATTATTACTATTGCTATTGTCAGGTATCAGCTTCTTGATATCGAAGTTATCGTAAAGAAGACCCTTGTGTTCGCCGGGCTATTCGGTTTTGTATTTGGGGTTATTGTGTTTGTCGCGATACTCACACAGGAATTTATCGCAATGTTTTTGCCCCATTCCAAGTTTTTGTCTTTGGCAATCAGCGCCGTTATCATAGTGTTACTGCACCAGCCCATCTATAACCTGTTGATCAATCTGACTAATAAGCATCTATTTCAAAAAAAATATGACGCGCGAAAGGTGTTCCACGATTTTTCCAATGAGGCGTTGACCATATTGAATCTGGACAGGTTATGCAGGATCACTATTGAGACATTGGTCAAGAATCTGTATTTGAAGAATTGCGTGATTTTCTTATTGAGCAGGGATGAGACCTTTTATGAGGTTTATGATTCATTCGGGGTTAATAAGCAGGAGGTTGTTCTAAAGAGGGATAGCCGATTGATTAGCTATTTCAAGCTCGCGCAGGCACCCGTACTTTATAATAGTTATACACGCGATCTGCAGGCCTGCGATGAGATAAAAAAAGAGATGCAGGCGATGCAATCCCAGCTTTGTGTGCCGCTTACCATACACAATGATATCGTAGGTGTCTTAAGTCTTGGGCCCAAGAAATCCGATCAGCCGTATATGTTTGACGACATTGATATATTGTCTACGCTGGCCAAGGCCTTGTCTATTGCCATAAGCAATGCCAGGCTTTTCGCCCAGGCCGCTCAATATGAAAAGCTTGCCACTATCGGTACACTTGCCTCCGGCATTAATCATGAGGTATGTAATCCGTTGAATAATATGAGTATGCGGATGCAGATATTTATGGCCAATCTGGAAAGAGGGGCGTATAAAGATAAGACGCAGGATGAAATACTTGCCGAGGTCAAAGACGTGTTAAGCAGTTCAATAACCCAAATACATAAGGTGGCCGGTATTACGGGCAAATTGTCCAGTTTTGCCAAACCTACGAAAACGGTTTTGTCTAAAAAGGTGAATGTTAGTCAAAGTGTTGATGCCGCCCTTGATGTTCTCGGACATAAACTGATGATCGACAGGATAAAGGCCGTAAAAAACATACCAAGCGGCCTGGTGGATATTCTTGCCGATGAAGACCAGATGCATCAGATATTTTTTAATCTTATACGTAATGCCGCGCAGGCGATAAAAGAAGAAGGTGAAATTACGATAAGCGCGAGGGAGGATTCGGGCAAGGTCAAGATAGAGGTTGCGGATACCGGTTGCGGTATACCCGAAGACAAGATCGAAAAGATTTTTGAGCCTTTTTATACCACAAAAGCCGATGGCAGTGGTTATGGGCTTTCTATTGTCAGGGAGGTTGTATGGAGAAATAAAGGAGAGATAAAGGTAGAAAGCAAGATCGGGAAAGGGAGCACATTTTATCTGGAGTTTCCAAAGGCGTGAGGTATAACATGGGAGCGTTAAAGGTCTTAATAGTTGATGACGAAAGGGAATTTTCCGATTCTATCTCCGGATATTTAAGGGCATTGAATTACGCGGTATTTAACACCTATACGGGGGAGCAGGCGCTCGAGATATTGGGGCGCGAGAGGCCAAATATCTTATTATGCGATCTAAAGCTTAGCGGCATCGGAAAGATGGATGGAGATGATGTCCTGGAGCGGCTTAAGTCGATAAGCCCGGTGACCATACCCGTGATAATAACGGCTTATCGTGACGAGTCGAGTCAAAAGAGGTTGGCAAGCAAGGGCGCGCTAAGGATACTGTTCAAGCCGATCAAGCTTGAAGATATTGATAAACTATTGCGGGAAGTGGAAGAGAACCTTGATAAGCGATGATTTTTTATATAATACCCTTTGGCCAACCGCGGCATTATTACCTGTGAAGTGCTATTTTGATGATACGGATTCGTGCGATAAGGCCTATAATTAATATCATAGATCAAGGGGTGCTTTGGCCTGCCGGACGTGACGAAAGTATAAATTGTTTGCCAAGGGAACGCGGTAATTGTATAATCCTTTGTATATAATTCCAATAAGATATGAATAAAAAAAAGCAATATATGATGCAGGCCGCGAAAATAAGCCTTTGGTTTAATATCGCGCTTTTTACTTTTAAGCTTGCCGCGCTTATTATCGTGCATTCGTTGGCTGTTACCACGGACTTTGCCATAACAGTCGTAGGCCTGACGGTTTCAATAATACTCTATAATTCCCTGAAGCTTTCTGTCAGGCCGGCTGATCTCTTGCATAATTACGGTTACGGCAAGGTTGAGCATGTATGCGAGGCCATGGAGGGGGTTGCGCTAATCGGTATCGCGGCTATCATGTCTTTCCAGGCGTTTGCCGCGTTTTTTAGGCCGAATTCCGTCGCGTTTCCCTGGATAGGTTTTGCCTCAAGCGCGCTTAGCCTGATATTAAATTTTGCCGGGGCATCACTGCTATATCAATTGGCCGGGAAAAGTTCCTCGCCTGCCGTAAAGGCGGAAGGTATCCATTATACCCTGGAGGGTTTTATATCTTTGGCAATAGCCGGCGCTTTTCTTTTAACGATAGTATTGAAGAATTTTTCATTTTTTGGCATAGTTGAATACATAGATCCCGCTGTTACCATACTTGTGAGTATCGCTATATTATTACCCTCCGGTAAATTGGCAAGGCAGGCATTCGTGAATCTGCTTGACGCCTCAATCGAAGAACCCAGCAAGCTGGAGACGGTAGTAAGGCTTGCCCGTCACTTGGATTATTATTGTAATTTCAAGGATCTAAAGACAAGGACGGCCGGGCATAAAAAGTTTATCGAACTGAAGATAATAATGCCCAGGGATATGGAATTTTCCCGCGCGCATGAGGTAGTGTCACGGATTGAAAAGGACATAGCGGCAGGGGTCCCCGACAGCGAGGTGACTGTGGTCGTGGTGCCCTGTTCAAAGGATTGCGGCCTGATCCAAGACAATAAACCTTGTCCGTATCTTTACCCGGAAAAGCCAACAGCGCTATAATCGCAATGCGG
>JBAZLY010000021.1:0-19796 GCA_041650035.1 Candidatus Omnitrophota bacterium
TCAACAGAAAATTGAGAAGAGTGACAGACGTTTTGAAAATTGTGAGGCACAGTGTCCCCAAGCCAAGAAGGGCAGTGTCCCCCTGGTCTTTTTTACCAAACAGCAGCGGGTATTAGATTCCTCGCTTGAATGACAGGCGTCGTTGGCAACGGCAGGCTCTGGTTAAAATAACGGGTTAAAACATGCAATAACGCAGGAAAAACATCAAAACTAACTTGACGTCCCCATACCAATACCCTGGGCCTTCTGGAATACCTTGCCTTCGGTCTGTATGGAGGGGGCAATTATAAGCTCTACAAGGTTCATCTCTTTTATATTACGCGCTCCAAGATTACCCATAGATGTCATGAGAGCGCCCATCAGATTCTGTGAACCGTCATCAAGCCTCGCGGGGCCGAATAATATTTCTTTTAATGTGCCTGTAGTGCCGACGCGTATCCTTGTCCCGCGCGGAAGATTCGCGTGCGGAGTCGCCATACCCCAGTGATAACCTCTCCCGGGGGCTTCTTTAGCCCTTGCAAAAGCAGAGCCTACCATGACCGCGTCCGCGCCTGAAGCAAATGCCTTACATATTTCGCCGCCTCTGGACATGCCGCCATCGGTAATAATTGACACATATCTTTTTTTGCGCTTAAAATAATGATCTCTTGCCGCCGCGCAGTCGGCGGTAGCGGTTACCTGCGGCACTCCGATACCCAATACCCCGCGTGTGGTGCATGCCGCGCCGGGACCGATACCGACAAGCAGGCCTTCTATACCTGTGTCCATGAGCTCAAGGGCCGTTTTATAACTACAGGTATTTCCGACAATAACAGGCAGTTTCAGCCTTGAACAGAATTTCTTGAAGTCAAGCACCTTGTATTCTTTTGTGATATGCTTAACCGTCGTAACAGTTGATTGGACAATGAATATGTCGGCACCGGCAGACTGGGCGATCTGCCCAAACCTCTCCGCGCGTTGAGGTATAGCGCTTACGACAGCCGGGACATTGGCCTCCTTGATCTCGCGTATCCTTTTTTCAATAAGGCCTTCCTTGATAGGTTTGGTATACAGTGATTGCACAAGCTCTGTGGCTTTTTGCGGGCTGGCCTTGGCGATTTTGTCAAGGACCTGGCCAGGGTCTTCATAACGTGTCTGGACACCCTCAAGATTCAACACCGCGAAACCCCCAAGCTTGCCGAATTCAATGGCAAACCTGACATCAACTACCCCGTCCATCGCGGCGGCTATTATAGGCACCTTAAATTTAATCCTGCCGAGCCTCCATGCTGTATCGACCTCATTAGGGTTTACAGTCACATCACCGGGTACAAGCGCTACCTCGTCAAATCCGTAACAACGCCGAGCTTTTCTGTCCTTTCCAATCCACTCACCCATTATAAACTCCTTAATCTATTGAATATTTCTGTTATCATATCGAATCAGCCGTTATTTGTCAAGGCTGTTTTTGGGCGCCTGTTTTTAAGCATGTCACGGCGGGAAGAAATCGGCTAAATCGGGCAATGTCCCGCGCGGCGGTGCGGTATCGCGCGGGTTATTTTAAAAAAGAATTTAGATATTTATTGAAATTTGAATCTATCCTATCAATGCTATTGGCATAAACCTTGGTGAATGCCTTCTGCCACGGCCTTGACCTTTTTAGTTCATAAAAAAGCCTCGCAAGTTTGTGTGGGCCGTATTGTTCATACAAATAAGAAAAAAATAATCTTGACTGTAGATATGCCGCCGCGATTGTTGGCGGCGTTCTCTCCTGGAGAAACATGTCGTTTATCAGCTCAAGACTAAACGGGCCGTTATCTTTCATATACCCTGAAAGAAAGGCCTTGTCGCTATTTGTTATAGCGGTATCGGGTTCATTGAACTGCGCAAAGCCTTCATTCAGCCAGATAGGCATGCCTGCCCCGAAATTAAGATAGAGCGCGGCATGAGAATATTCATGAAACAAAACGCGCCTTAAATTTTTATCGTCGCGCGATATGTCCTGATACCTAAGGCGTATCTTGCCGTCATAAAGCCCCTGCGTCCAATGCGGCTGGTCCGTCGCCTGCTCAAACTGCCTGTCATCATATATAATTACGGGAACCACCTCTTCAGAATACATTCCGTATTTTTCACCAAGCAGCCGTTTAGCCTCATCCAGGATATCCAGTATAATGCCGGCATACTCCGGGCCTATATCCCTGTCAAAACGAATCTTGAAGCAGGTCTCTGTCTTTGTGCCGAAACCGCTTTCAATCGGCCTTTCCCTTTCCAGGGATTCCACGCGTTTTTTGATATCGGGGTTTCGCGGGTCAAGCTGGAGGGCGCGTTTGAAATATTTCAGGGCATCGGTAAATTTATCCTGTTTATAATAAAGGTTTCCCGTAACGATATACGCCCCCGTCTCCTTGGGTATGAGAGAAACAGCCTCAAGGGCGTGCTCTAATGCCTTGTCATAGCGCTCGTCCTTCTGAAGATAACCGGAATACTCAAGTAATATGGCGTAGAGATTTTTCTTTAATACCTCGTCAAGCGGCATATGCCTTAACCCCTGCCTGATATTTTCAAGCGCGGCCTCAAATTTGCCGGTTTCGGCAAGCTTTAAGGCAAAATTATTATAAGCGGTTGAGAGCTGTTCTCTGACAAAACGCTCGCCCGGGGTCAGCTTAAAGGCCCGCAGGATGCTATTTATTGAATCTTCATACCGGCCCTGGCGGTAATATATTGCAGCTATGCCGCAATAAGCACTGCTTAAATTCTTTTTGATGGTATTATTGCCGGGCTCGCTTTGCAGGGCATATTCAAAATATGTCACGGCCTGTTTGAAGTGATTATCGCGCATGCTCTCGCGGCCTTTTTTGGCAAAATCATCAGCTATATCCGCCAATGCCCCTGAAAAGGGCGGGCATAAACCGCAAATAACACATAGGGCGGTGAATAGAAAAACAACAGGGCGCCGTAACGCGCGCCCTGTTGTTTTTTCGTCTTGCATATTAAAGCCGCGGGAAGACAGCATTACATCATCCCCATCCCGCCTCCCATACCCCCGCCCGGCATAGGCGGCATTGCGGGTTTATCTTTTTCCGGTATGTCCGTTATCAGCGTCTCTGTGGTTAAGAGCAGTGCTGATATACTGGCCGCGTTCTGAAGGGCTGTCCTGGTAACCTTGGCAGGGTCAATTATACCCGAGCTTACCATATCAACATATTCCCCTTTTTGAGCGTCATAACCGATATTTTGTTTTTCTCCCTTTACCTTCTCAACTATAACAGAACCTTCAGCGCCGGCATTCTCGGCTATCTTTCTGATAGGCTCCTCCAACGCCCTTTTGACTATATTAGCGCCTACCTTTTCATCACCTTTAAGCTTAAGGTCTTCAAGCTTTGGTATGGCGCGAAGCAGGGCCACACCCCCTCCGGCAACAATGCCTTCTTCGCTGGCGGCCCTCGTAGCGTGCAGAGCGTCTTCGACGCGCGCCTTCTTTTCCTTCATCTCCGTCTCGGTCGCGGCGCCGACATTAATAACAGCAACGCCACCAGCTATCTTGGCAAGGCGCTCCTGAAGTTTTTCCTTATCATAATCGGAATCCGTATCCTCGATTTGACGCTTTATCTGATTGATCCTTCCCTTGATGTCAGCCTGTTTTCCGGCACCTTCAACGATTGTAGTGTTCTCTTTGTCAATAGATATCCTCTTTGCCTTGCCGAGGTCATCCAGTGTGATGTTCTCAAGCTTGATGCCAAGGTCCTCGGTTATGGCCTTACCGTTGGTAAGTATAGCGATATCCTCAAGCATGGCCTTTCTCCTGTCGCCGTACCCCGGCGCCTTAACGGCAGCGCACATAAATGTGCCGCGAAGCTTGTTAACAACCAGCGTCGCCAATGCCTCGCCTTCCACATCCTCGGCGATTATAAGAAGCGGCTTGCCTGTCCTTGCGATCTTTTCAAGAAGAGGAAGCATATCCTTCATCGCGGATATTTTCTTCTCATGAATAAGGATATAGGGGTCTTCAAGCGAGACCTCCATCTTCTCGGCATCCGTCACAAAATAAGGCGACAGATAACCCTGGTCAAACTGCATGCCTTCCACAACATCAAGCGTTGTAGCCATTGATTTTGCCTCTTCAACGGTGATAACGCCGTCCTTACCGACCTTTTCCATAGCGTCTGCGATAAGGTTACCGACGGTAGTGTCGCCGTTTGCGGATATAGTGGCTACCTGGGATATCTCGGTATGGCCCTTGACAGGTTTTGATATAGAATTCAAAAACTCTATAACAGCCTCAACCGCCTTCTCGATGCCGCGCTTTAAGGCCATGGGGTTGGCGCCCGCCGTAACATTTTTCAATCCTTCCCTGTAGATAGACTGGGCAAGTATTGTCGCTGTCGTAGTGCCGTCTCCGGCGATATCAGATGTCTTTGAAGCCACCTCTTTTACGAGTTCGGCGCCCATATTCTCATACGGGTCTTCAAGCTCTATCTCTTTGGCGACGGTTACGCCGTCTTTTGTGATTGTCGGTGAACCGAATTTCTTGTCCAAGACTACGTTTCTGCCTTTAGGGCCAAGAGTGACCTTTACGGCATCGGCAAGCTTGTCAAGGCCTGCCTGCAGTTTGCGCCTTGCCTCATCACTGTATATGATCTGTTTTGCCATTTCTTAAACCTCCTTGAATTTGTCCGCAAACCGTGTCCTTTACAAAGGCCGGTATGCCGCGTTTAACAATGCTATTTTACTATAGCAAGTATATCCTCTTCCTTTACAATAAGCATGTCATCGCCGTCAATCTTTATCTCTGTGCCTGAATATTTTCCGTAAAGCACCTTATCCCCAACCTTCACCTCCAGGGGAATAAGCTTTCCATCCTCTGTCTTGCCTTTGCCTACAGCTATAACCTTGCCTTCCTGTTGTTTCTCTTTCGCGGTATCAGGCAAAATGATACCACCCTTTGTCTTCTCTTCAGCCTCTAAAGGCTGAACGAGGACCCTGTCACATAACGGTTGAATCTTTGCCATTTTTGCACCTCCTTATGCTTTTTTTGGCTTTTGTTAGCACTCCTATTTGATGAGTGCTAAATTTTGATATACAATCCATCAAATAAGGATTTTTGATTAATTTTTCTTCAGAGATTGAATTATAACAAATTTTGATACTTTGTCAAGATTTTTTTTCGGTTTTTTTTGCGGATTTTTTTTCACGGTTGTTTCGCAAGCCTTTCAGTATTACGAAGCACCGGTATCAGGCGCGTTTTAAGAATCTCCTGTTTTTGTATTATTTTTACGCCTTTGGGGCCTTTTCTCTTTTGCCTGAATATTTCATATGTCTGCTCTTTTGTAATATTATTTCCGCAAGGCCCGTCTTGTTAAGGTAGGCCTGTATTTTTGATTCACCGGAAGTAATGCCGTTAAAGTTTTTATTGCTATCCCACGGCAGATGTAAAACATTAATCCCTAAAAATGACAACTTCTTTAAGGTGCTGTATATAATGGGGGAAAACGCCTTTGCGCAATTTCCGGAAAAGACCATGTTGTTCAATCCCCCCATAACCGATATCCCGTCCCCTATATGTTTTAATATTTGGGAGCGAAACACATCAAACGCGAGACTGACCTTATCGTCCTTGCCGTTTAGCTTTAACATATCGTTTAATTCCATGTCATAACCCGTGAGGCCCTTGAAGCCGCTTTCTTTCTTAAGCATTTCATCAATTTCATAAATCGAAAAATTATGCACATTCATCAGATAAAATACAATGCCCGGGTCAAGCGCCCCGCAAGCCGTCCTGGACATTACACCTTCAAGCGGCGTATATCCCAAGCTTATGGAAAGAGGTCTCTTGTCGCAAATAGCGCAAATAGTCGTCTGTTTATCAAAGACTACGGATATGGTCTTGTCCTTTGCCGGGAAATAGCCGGCATTCGCTTCGTGAAATATACCATGAAACCCCCACTTCTTTATTTTGCTGTTTCGATAATATTCAAACGGCAGGGCATAGTATTTTTCTTCGTCAGGCAGTCGTAAAAAGAACGATGTCTCAAAAAAGGCAATAAGCGGTATGCCGGGAAATACCCTTTGAAATTTTTTCAGCATCTCAAGGGTTAGCGGAACATAGAACGGAAACAGATCTATAAGCTTGGCAAACCGCGAAAAAAACCTCGCGCCGATAAACGTTGGCCCGGCAAAGTAATCCCCGCCGAATAACACCCTGAACGATATCGCGTCTATCTTGTTTTTGCCGGCAATACTGTTAATATAACCTTTTAAGGATTTATCGTCCTGTATCTCATCGGATTTTTTAACAAATAAAACCGGGCAGCGCCCGCCGCGCGCTTGCCTGAAAGACCATATCCGGACATCGCTTGGACTGTAATCAACAACCATTAACATTTCTGATCAACTCCTTATATGATTCTCTGGCAATCATCGTCTCCTCATCCGTAGGAACAATAAGTATCTTTGTTTCAGACTCGCGAGATGAGATATTACTAATACCGCCGTTATAGCGGGCATTTTTTTCTTTGTTAAGCTGGATACCCAAAAATGCCGCGTTTTCACAAATAGCCTGCCGCAATATGGCTGAACCTGTCCCGAGCGAATCGGTAAACACCAGGATATCCGCCTTTTTTAATATTAATGAATAAAAACTTATATATGACCTTACCCTTCGCGTGTATATATTGAATGCCATTTTGGCCCTGGAATTTTTATCCATGTCCTTTATAGCATCCCTTAAATCCGATGAAGAACTCAAAATGCCGAGAACACCGCTTTTATTATTAAAGATATTCTCGGCCTCCTGGGCTGAAAACCGTTCTTTGGCCATTATGTAAAACACCATACCCGGATCAATATCACCGCAGCGTGTATTCATAAGCAGGCCCTCAAGCGGCGTAAATCCCATGGAATTATTCACTGACCTGCCGCCGTTTATAGCCGAAACACTGGAACCGCCCGCGCCAAGATGACAGCTTATGATCCTCTGCGCGCCCCTGTCCTTTTTCAAAAACTTGCACGCCTCCTCCATGACATATCTATGCGAAATACCATGGAAGCCAATTTTTCTTATATGATATTTTTTAATAATTTTCAGCGAAAGCGCGTATGTGGCGAATTCCCGCGGTATAGTCCTATGAAATGCTGTATCAGATACGACAAATTGTTTTATTCCGTGGTATTCGTTGTGGCAGAACTCTATCAAGTTGTAAATTATCGGATTATGTATAGCGGCAAGACGCAATGTCTCTTTCAGCTTCCGCAAAACGACCTTGTCTACCATCGCGGGCCGGGTAAAGAACGGCCCGGGATGGACATATCTGTGAGCAAAAATATCAAATGTTATGTTTTTGTTTTTCCCAGCGTCATCCGCAATCAGCTCAAGTATCTTCTTGAGGGCGGTAGAATGACTGGCAAGCGGCGTCTTGATTACCCTCTTCTTCCCGCGGGCATAATGCGTGATAACGGAGATATCTTCAGCTTTAATACCCACCCTTTCGGCTTCTCCGCGCACAAGTTCCGTGCCGGAGGGCATCATTATTATCTTGTATTTCAGAGAAGAGCTTCCGCAGTTAAGAACAAGTATATTAACCCTGCTCTTGCTAAATGTCATCGCAACTCCATCCAAACGTCGGCACGCCGATATTCCTGTGAACTATCAATGTCTGGCCGTAGACCGCCTTTTCAACCTTGGCCTCATCAACTATATAATCCAAGTCGTTTTCCGAACCGGCGCCAAATCCCACTGTGGGTATTTTAAGCTCGGCATAAGTGTAAGAACCCTCCGTAACGGTCTTTTTCCAATACCCGAAACTTGACTTAAAACCATTTTCGGTCAGGCTTTTAAGAGACCCTGTGACAAACGGCTGATGGCTTTCTATAAACCACGGCTTTAATTCTTTCTCGGACACCAGCTCAAGCCCCGTGTAGGTCTTGACTCTCTCCCTGGCCAAAAGAGTACTTACCATGACATCCGGCTTCTGTTTGTATACGGCCTTAGCTATGGTCTTGGCCCTGTTGAGAATAGAACCTTCCGTCTCCTCCGGAATGAACATCCTGTCAACAACTATCCGGAACTCATCCGCCCCGCCCTGCGGCCGGTATCCGCTGTAACGCACGTCTTTTATCCTCAATCCGGAACGGCCGAGATTAAGGTCGCTGGGCAGTTCTTTTGAGACCTTTTCCAATTCGCTTATCAGCGGAAACATAGTGCCGAGCATGTTCATGCCGCGATTCTCCACGAAATTCCTGTTCAACCTGCCCTTGACCACTATTTCATACTCCATCCTGCCCTTATGGCCGAGATTAAGATTGAAATCAGTGGGCTCGCAAAGGATAACACCCTTAATATTTTTTTTTCCGGTTTTCAAAAAATCATTAAATAGGTATTTTATTCCATAATCACAACATTCAAGCCTGGGTATACAGCAGATTATAAGATCACCTTTCAATGGCAGCATTGTCCTTTTGACCAAAGCCCCCGTATAAACACTTGACACGACCCCCGCTTTGAAATCTCCCCTTGGCCCTTGACGGCCTTCCAATTTTCCATTATTCGCAGGCATGATATCAATATGAGACAGCAGGATAACGGATTCTTTATTCGTATACCCTTTTATTACTCCTATTAGATTGCCGGACTTATCCTTTATAACTTTATCAAAATCCAGGGCAATCATCTCCGCTGAAATTAGCTCCATAAATTCAGCTGTCCGAGCCGGTTCAAGGTCAAAATTTTTGACCTTTGAGAAAAATTTACACAAGGGCCCGTTTAAGCCTTTGGCCTTTGCCTTGATTAACTCTTTCATGCCGCACCCCCGTTTTGTTCTGCATTAGTTAACATTATTAAGTCAAGGTTAATTTCTTTCTCAAAAAAATATTCCCGTCAAAAAGTTGGCGGCGTTATGACCCACACGGCCTCCGCCTCATCCCTGCTTATATTCTTGAAGGCGTGCGGAACGCTTGAATTAAAATATATACTGTCGCCCTTTTTTAGTATATAAGCCATATCATTAAGAGTGATCTCTATGGAGCCTTTCAGGACTAATACGAATTCCTGTCCGAAATGTTTATATGATCTATCCCCCGATACCGCGCCTTCTTTTAGTTTAAACAGGATAGGTTCCATCTGCTTGTTCGCGTCGCGCGATGTTAAAAGATAGAGATCTATGCCTTTGCCTATCGCCCGAACATGCTTTCTCTCGCTTTGCCTTATTACGAGTCCCTGTTCAGTCTTCTGCCCCTCGCCTATAAGGTTTCCGATAGTAGTAGACAATACATCCGAAATATTTTTTAACGTGGATAATGACGGCGAGGCCTTTCCGCTTTCAACCTGTGACAAAAAGCTGGCGCTAATACCAAGCTTATTCGCGAGGGCCCTCAAGGTCAGCCTTTGCTCTTCACGCAGTCTCTTTATATTAACCCCTATTATCTTCATGCCTGCCGCCTCCTGTTGATAAGTCTACCAAAAAGGATACACCTTGTCAAGTATTTATTAACAAGTCGTTTTTTATTAATTACTACTTAACACCACTAATGCTTATAAACTTGCAGTATTTTTTACTTGAATTTGCCGAGGCATGAGTCCTGATTTATAGTTTTTTGCGGAATGCTTTAAAAGATTTTGGCAGATTTTTTAAACGGCATTAGCAGGTACTGATAGCCAACGCGCATATTATAAGACGCGTAATCAGGCATAGGATAGCATCAAAGCCAGCACCCGCATGGAAATGCCTTGCCTATATCTCTCGCAGGCATCTCCACGCAGTCAAAGGTGGCAATGATAATCAGCACATATCGGCAGATGGCATATAACAGCCATTACACTGATGATAGGTGGCATTTGGCTGAATACACCTCTTTGGCCACTTTATCAATCACCATCTTATTGTCCTCTCCTATGCTGGAGAATTGGGCCGCTATATGATAAAGCGCCGGATATTTGGTGCTGACAACCTTCTCATTGCGTATCACCGTCCCTATACAGGTGATAGGTCCTTTTGTAAAGGGGAACACTATCTTAAGCTGTATCTGGGTGCCTACGGGTATCGGTTTGTCATAGTTAAAGAGCATACCGCCGGCGCCTAAGTCGCGAGCAGTTACAATATCCCACTCCTTCGGAAGGGGCGGGACGGTGTCGGAATGCATGAACTTAAACCATGACATAAATACCCTGACAATCCTTGGATATTTACGCTTGTCAAACATGACTCACCTCGCTTTCTGTCAGCCCCTATAGGGCCTGTTATTTGATTAGAAGCCTTGTTGTCTCAATGACCGCATTTTCGGTGAAACCAACTTATTACGGGTGAAGCTTCTGTCGTTCAGAACGAAGCGAGGAATCCAATACTCGCTATCGTTTGGCAAATAAGACCAAGGGTACACTGTCCTTCTTGGCTTGGGGACACTGTGCCTCACAACTTTCAAAACGTCTGTCGGTCCTGACAGACCCGCACCGGGCCGCGTCCTAAAACGCCTCCAGACAGCAGACCTTAAGATCAAACCGCCTGGGATATCATGCTGCTGATACGTTTGATCGTATCACTGTCAACGGGCTTTATCTTTATCACGCCTTCTATAGAATCGGTATTGGCAAATATATATTGCATTTCAGCATCAGATATACCTATATCGATACCGGAATCCTTTAGATTTTCAGCAAATTCTTTTAACGGCATATGGAATACGGCAAAGATTATCTGTGAAGCCGTAACCATATTGTTTGCCGTTCCAAGAGCGCCTTCAACCTCAATATACCTTATATGCTCCGCGTCTATATTGACCATCTCATCAGGATTGGAATATATGACTGTCGCGGTGTTTACCCCCTCAAGGGCCTCTAACGGCTTGGCATTTACACCGTAGGAGGCGAATAACCTTATAGCGTCATAGCTGTTATAGCCATAAACCGCGACGGTTATCATCTCCTGCTGCGCCCGCGGCATTTTGTTTATGATAGCGCCCAATGTTATCGCCAGCGACTCGGTTACTGTATTTGCCTCAAAAATAAGGACATTGCCTGTTGAAACTTTTAGATATTGCGGCCTTGTGAGGGCGGCATTGACAAGCCTTGATATCGCTAAAGCGGTATCAGGCGTTAATTCCCCCGCAACCTCAAACTGGCTCATCCTGGGCTTGATCACCTGATTCATTATGCCGTATATAGGGCCAAGCATCAGTTTATCGGCAATGCCGGCCGGCAGGCCTTCCATGCCGCTGATAGAGTCTAATAGATCCCTCTTCAGGTCTTCTATGGTGCCGCCTCTCTGCCTGTAGACATCGATAGCCTTAAATACCGCCGCGGAGATCTCCTGCCTTTGTCTGATATCTATTATCTGGAGCTTTAACGAATCCAGATTAGCCATTACCCTGCCAAGGTCTTCATAAAGGCCATTGACCTGTTCTATCGTTACGCCAAGGTAATCAGCCTGGGCCCTAAAGGGGCTATTTCCTGACCCCGCAGCGCGCAAACCTGTCAGCAGAGAACCGAGGAACTCGGCCCCGTTGTTACCAAACAGACCCAATGCCTCAATCAGCAGCGCGGGTATCTGTATCCTGCCGCCTGCCGCGGTTATGCCTAATCCCGCGAAACCATAGCCGTATTCATAAGAAACACTGGTAAGGTCAATATTATTATCCTTTAATATGCCCGATATCCGCGCGGCAAAATCTGTGTCAAGGCCTGATAATATATTGTCCACGTTTACAATACCCGCGGATGATTTTTTACCTATACCGATACCGGCAGGCGATGCCGCCTTCTCTGTCCGAGGCGGGACACTATTAGTCAACCTTGCCTCAATATTCGATACCTCTTTTTGAAGCGTGGATAGATCCGCCGGGCTCAAATCCTGATTTGCTTTCAAAATAAGGTTATTAATATCAATTCCCAGCGCGTCCAACTCATCCTTGTTTTTCTTAAGCTCATCCACGCGGCGGATTATCGCGGCCCTGTTGATAAGAACATATATCTCATTTTTTAAACCTATAAGATCAGGGCGCTCTTTATTCATTTCGTTTTCTACGGTTAGGGCGATATCGTTGCGAAGCATATCGTTTTCTTCGATCAGCATGATATCACTCGGAAGAGGCCTTTTGCCTTTATCACTGCCCCTCTCGACAAGGCTGTTTGTGATATTATCAATTATAAGCTTCCAATCGTCTATTAATGTCCTTTCGCCGGTTACAGGGTCTTTTTCCGTAAAATCTCTGATATGACCGGCCAGCCCTGTCTTGCCGGTCATCGGGCCTGCCTTCCTTATTAGGGTGCTGACATCGTCTTTGAGTTCAGGTATGCCGTATAATATCTTTTCAAGGTTACGGTCAATACCGGTATAATTCCTCAATTCCTCGGCAAGCTGTTGGAAGGGTTTGGATATATCGTCGGTATGCGAGAGCTCATGGACCAGCGTTTCAAATATAAGATACGAGGCCGCCCGCTTACCCTTTGAGGTATCAAGGGACATCATGTCCGATATGGTCCTGGCCCATTGATCCGAAAGCTCTATTGTGACCAGGCCGTTGGTATCCTCACCGTCAAAACTTACCTTAAGGTTTATATCCTTATCGGCAATACTGCCGATATCGTTGCGGTTAACCCTTCTTATGACAACGCCCGCGCCTGAACCGTATTTTGCGGCGCTTACTATGGCATCCAGTAGTTTCTGAAGTTCAGGATTATCCTTAACAAGCTCTTTTAAAATATTCACGGCATCGGTTGTGCCTGCTTTTATAAAATCGCTTAGAGCCATGTCTTCTTCGTTTTCACCAACACCCGTAATGACAAAGTTACCCTTGTCGTCAACCGAAACCTTGATACCCTTACCCGCAGACCTCGTAAAGGCGCTATAGAGGTCAATCTCATTATTAGGCATTACGATATCTTTCTTATCCCGCGCCGGGTCCTGGGCGGCATATACATCCCTGGCCAGTTCATGCACCGTAGTGTATGATAAAGACGCGGCGTCTTTGCCGTCAAGAAAGATCTTTTGGACTATGGCTTCAAGCACCCTTAATTCAGTATCTGTCAGGTCTCTCCCCGCGGCCTTTGCCCATGCCGTTATATATGTTCTCGCCTTATCGGGCATAGTCTTGTCATAGGCGTCCTTGTCTTTGACCGCGTCTCTGCGCGAATAGAAATCCACCGTTAATCGCGCCGCGGCCTCAAGGTCTTCAAGCCCTGTCTTATAACCGTCACTATTCTGGGCGCGTATCTCATCCATGGCCTTTGCGATATCGGGCAAAAACGCGCATTCAAGGGCAACCCTTACTTCAATATCTTCAAAGGTATTTATTACCCCGGAAAGCTTATTATTGTCGCTCTGGATATTATTACTAAAAAGATCATGGCGTATCTTGCCGTCTTTGCTAAGCTCAATGAGCCTGTTCTTTATGACACCCCTGGCATAGCTTAACCTGTATTCAGGGTCATCCGGGCCTATCAACAGGGCGCGCGGGCCGCGGGTGCATGAGACTATAACGGTGATATCATCAAGCTCAAGCTCAAATCCGTTAAATTCACTCCTGATAGCGGAAACCTCACGGGCTAACAATATAAGGTTTTCAAGGTCAAAACCGGTAAGCCTGGATATCATACCGGCGCGGTTGGCAATGGCCTCAACAATGGCAAATATGCCGGATGGTTGCTTACCGTCATTAAACAAAAGACCGGTTAGCGCCTGCCTATCAGGATCATCGGCGGGCAGGCCGAAGAAACGCTCCTTTAGGGTATTTGCCATGCCGAATAATATCATTCCGCTATGGGTAAGCCTGCCGTTTGAGACCATATTATTGGCGGCTAAAAACTTCATAAACTCATCCACTTCGGATTCGGATACCGCCGTCTGTCCGTCTCTTCCGGCGGATGACAACAATATTTTGGCCGCGTCAACCGTTAAGGTGCCTTTTTGCAAATCATCCTGCTCCCGGCCAAGCGCTTCATTATACTGATG
The DNA here is from genome assembly GCA_041650035.1 of Candidatus Omnitrophota bacterium. Classification (GTDB taxonomy): domain Bacteria; phylum Omnitrophota; class Gorgyraeia; order JABMRG01; family JABMRG01; genus JAQUQI01. Next base: position 13,920 of record JBAZLY010000021.1, read on the forward strand.
CTCCATATTCCAGGCCTTTTCCTTTGCCGCTTCGTCAAGGGTCTTGGCGGCTTCAGGTGTTTTAAGGGCGTCTTTCCATCCTGCCTGGCTGTTACTGCCTGATTCCATCAGGACCTTGGCATAAATAGTGCCGGCATTGGCGGGAAGCATGTATTCCGCCAACTGCCTGCAGACAAGATAAATGTCCTTCCAGCTTTTGCCGTCAATAAACGATGACGGCCCCTGCTCGGAGGTATAGAGGTCATCTTTATACTGGTCAAGCACCTCTTGTAAAGCGGCTGCCGCTTCATGTGTCGTATCGGTTATTTTCTTTAAACTGTTTAACCGCTGTATTATCGTGCTAAGCGTTTTCTTGGCAATCTCGGAATTACCGGTAAATATCTCTTTTAAGACCTCTCCGGCATCTTCTTCGTTTGTCAACAGCAGTTTTGCCATGTCATTGTTACCATTCTCCAGCAGTTTAAGAAACTCTTCATTTATAATATCTCCTTCAGCGGTACCCGGGACATATACGCTCAAGAGGTCTTTTAGGGCCTCTTTCAGATAGCCCTGGGCCAGATCGGCTACAATAAAGTAATTGGTCTGCGAAACCTCTATAGCGCCCTTGACCTTGAACGCTAATTGGATGGCGTCAATAATATCTTTCTCTCCAGTAAGTTTGTCAAAGTCAACATGTCTGCCGTTAAACCTATCCAACAGCTCTTTCGCCTTTCCGTCTCTTGAATCAGCCAGCAATATATTTTTGATTATATCTTCATGACTTGAAGCGTATGCGAGCAATTCCTTAACCGTATTCCGCTCAACATATACCGCCCTTACCGCGGTGTCATTTTCCTGGTCGCGTTGGACCCTGAACAGGGCCTGCATAAGCAGGTCTTCACTAAGATAATCCGCGACTATATGTATATCAACATCTTTAACATAATTCAAACCGACTAAACCGGCCTGATTGGTAAATACCGCGTGGCCCAGATAGGCCTTTCTCGCGATAGTATTTACATCTTTAGGGCCGGCATTTATTATGTTGTCATCGCCCATTATATATTCCGTGATATTATTGGCGTTATCTCCAGACGCGGCAAACCAGTCAATACATTCTTTCAACTTATTATAATCCTGCTCGTTCTCTTTAGTTGATTTATCCAGGGTTTCCAACTTTTCGGTCAATTTGTCTTTTAAGTTTTTCGCGAAATCAGGATCACCCTGCAGGCGGCTTATCAAATCCCGCTTGATATTAGATATGATCTGGCTTTGCTTGTCCTGCGAGGCATACGCCACCACACCGCCGCGGGCTATAAGCGAGGCCAATATGGCTGAAGAGATATTTTCAAACAGCTCTGTATCTTTTTCGTAAACCGTAAGCAGGTGTTCAACTTCACCTTTCTTAAGATTGGCGGCTTCCCTTACCTTATCCGATATATTAACTAATTGAGCGAGCTTAAACCCTAATTTCTCAAACATCGGGGTTTCCATACGCTCATAATCTATCTCAATCCCTGTCATAAGGCGCGCCATAACTACTACGTTTTTATAAGTCCCGGAAGCGCCGGCTATATGCGCGTTGCGGTGCATCTTAAATATCTCGCGAAGGGTTGACTGCATGCTGGTGCGGTCAATCTTTAATTCGTAAGGATCTATAATCTGCTCGCCTTTTAGCGCGTTTTCCTTAAACGCTATCGCTATCACATAATTGATATCCTGAAAAACGCTTGATGGATTTGCCGTGCCGGTTGAAACAGGGCTTATTTTCATTTTGCTGCTGTCGTCCTTGTCTTGACCGATATAATAATTCTCATTATTTTTATGCTTCTCGGCCATAATGACGGAAAGTATCTCCCCTTCCTTAAACCCCTGGCAGATAAGCGCGTCCAATGCCGCCTTGTTTAAAAATATACTGCCTGTCATAGCGTCATAATGCATGTACATACGCGGGCTTTCTTTTTCTTTCTCAAAGTCAGCCAGGTTATTCAGCTCTGTAATTTTTATCTCCTTACCGGCCTCTGTCGTAAAGCCCTCTTTCAGGGCATTTGTTATGATATTATAAAGTCCTCCTATCCTCTTCACGCGCTCTGCTTTGACCTTATCGCCGTTAGGATCAGCTACGTTAAATGTCTCTCTTAACTTTATGACACTGTCAAATTCATCTATCCTCAAGACATTGGTTGACTCCACGGCCTTCCTGATATCAATATTGCCGGGATAAGCGAGCATATTCTGCAGATGGCCCCGTGCCTGCCTGCTTATAACTACTACATCGCGCGGATTATTCAGCGCGGAGATAAAACCGTCTTTCGCTTTTTGGTAGTCCGCATGATCAGTTGTGCGCATTTTTTCCATGTAATCATCACCGCTTACAAGGTTTAACCCAAACGCCTTCAGCAGGCCCAGGGCGTTCTCATCAAGGCCCTCGGCCTTGCCTCTATTAAGGTATTTGTCGACAGCGGCAGGGCTTTCAAGCATGAGCATGGCCCTGAAATCATCGCCATATACGAGGCTCTTGGCAGCCATCTCGGTGACAATGGCTATGCTCTTTCCACCGCCCATGGCAAGCACCGAGAATTTACCTTCATGAAGCCCGTAAATAAAGTTTTGCTGTAACCACCATTTCCAGCCATCGGGTCTTTGAATGGATAAGTATTCGGCGGCGGCCAAAGAATATGCCAATGCGTCCCTGGTATTTATGACCCTGCCCATGCTGTCAACACTGATAACACTGCCTTTACCGGCTGATATTACCGGTATCTTTGACTCAAGCTGAAGTTGTTCAATACGATCTTTGCTGCCTTTGAGATTATTGATTTTTTCAGTCAATTCAAGCAGGCCTGTCTTAAGACGGTTAACTTCCTCATCTGTCCCGGCGTTTTTGATAAGCGTGTTTAATACATTAAGTTCTTCCTCAAGCCTTTGCAAATCTTCAGTAAGTCGATTAATGCCGGCACGCTGGTTGTCAACCTTATTATCATTTAATAATTGCGTAAGCTCTCCAAAAACCTTGGCTATCTTATCAGCCTCTTTACTGAAATCTTTTTTTGTCTTGAAGTCCTCGATTTGGGTTTTTACTTTTTCCATATCTTCAGGATTAAGACTGCCCTCATCTGCCAATTTGGCTATATAAGCCTGGATATCTTTAAGGCCTGTTAAATTGCCCTTTAACCAGGCGGCAAACTCCTCCTTTTTTTTCGCGATTATTTGTTTATCTTCTCTTGATACACGCCAAGGAGACGCCCTTAAGAGCGTGTTCAGCGCGTTCATTTTGTCGGGGCCAAGCTCTTGAGCTATCAGCGCGTTATTTACCATTACCGTCAGGTCCTCATAGCCATTTTCCAGGACAGCCGTAACGATGTCAAGCTGTTTACCGCCGTTTAGCGCGGACTTAATCTCACTTGAAAGGATCTGATAGGCCGGGTTCGAAGCTCTAATTTGCTCTATAAGCCAGCCCAATTTAACGGCGCTGGGCGCAGCGGCACCGTTATTCATAAAGGCCCATACCGCCTTTTGCGTGGATTTCGGCGACAGTCTGATAACAGAGGCCATATTATCCGCAAGCGCCTTATCCATTTGCGTTGATGAACGTATATCATCAAGCAGGCTTAGGGCAAGCAGTGTCCTTGCCTCATCCAGCTTCCGGTCCTCATTCGCGCCTAAGTTTACCTTGGCGGTTATCGTGTCAAGGTTAAAAATAATGTCTCTAAAGAGGTATTTTGACGCGGTATCAAGTGTATTCAATTTACCCTCATATGAAGACCTGAAAATACCGCTGACAGCATCGATGATATCCGGCAGCTTGCCTTTGGCATGAAGTATGACAGAGTCATCGTATTCAATCATCCGGTTTAGCAGTATCAAGGCCGCAGACACGGCCGTGGTATCAGCTATAAAATTGTCCATGCCGAACAAGGACACGATATTATCAACCGCGCCGGTTACGGAGGATATCTCATTATTCAAACTAAAAACCTTGGCGAATTCGTTGGCGATACCAAGCATAAACTGCCCTGAAATATCCTTACTCATATTCCTTGATAACAAGACCGCCGATTCAAGCATGCCTGTAAGCAGAGCCTGTTTATGGGTATCTTCTATGAGCGCGTTATTGATACCTTTTGCCAAATTGGCGCAGGTCTCGCTGATTTTATTTACCGCATCCGATCTCTGGCTCTGGGCCGCGTTAGACGGCGGGACAGCGCTTAACAGGCTGATGCCAAGCCTTGACGCCTCCAGCAGGCCTATCAGCCCGCTGATTTCATTATTGTTGCCGGCATTAGCAAGCGTGGATAACCGCTCGCATAGCAATACGGTTTTGCTGAAGACGCTGTTATCAAAAATACCGCTTTTCGCGTCAGGCATTGTATTATTTATCAGGTCAATACCCCGCATCACGGCTAAGATATCATTGCTGCCAAGTTTACCTATATCCTCATTATTAATAGATGTGATAACCAGGGAGAATTGGCCCGCCACCTGCGTCTTTACATCCTGTATGTCGTTTTGCTGTGTCCTGTCAAGTTTGATACCGGGATTGAATTCAATACCGTTCAAGATATTTAGGCCTTCGCTTAGAACACTGATAGCCCGCGGATTATCAATTTTTATGCCGGTTGCTATATTATTGGCAATCAGCGTTATTTTGCCTATGGCCTTATTAACTAAACCTTCATCTAAGTCCGCGTTTATTACAGACTGCAGGCCTCTAAGCATGCGTAAAGATTCCTGGCTGTCTGCGGTCACAGGATCAATAGTATCAATGGCCTTACCCATATAATCAATGAGGCCTTCATGCAGGTTATCGATACTACCCTGGCCTGCGGGGCCTGATAACTCGCTGACTGCCTTTGATAAAAGAGTGATAATATCAAGATTAAAACCGTTAGCGGCAGTGCCGGTTTCCCTGGCATCTGTAGCGGCAAATTCTAAATATTTAAAAAATTCGCCCGCGGTGGAGGTATCATTAATTGCCTTATAAAGCCCGGTTGCCAATGCTAAACTATCTATTGATAATCTGCCGTTTATCAGCTTGGTAAATTCCATGCCCAATAAAGAACGCGCTTTAAGCGATTGCGCTTCGTTCATGATGCCATCCGTGCTTAGCGCGAAGATAAGCGTATTTATGGATTGCGCGTAAACCTTCTCGTCGGATATGCCATTGCCGACACCTTCTATCAGTTCGTCTATCTTTGTCGCGGTCAGTTGTGCCGTTTTTTCTATCGCCGCGCCGCGGGCTTCAACATCCCTTAAACCGCTTATCATACCGGCAAGGGCTGTCTTCAAGCCTGTGTTTGTAAATAATGAATTTTTGACCAACGTCTCAAGCGAACGCGATGTTACGCCGAAATTATTTAAGAAAGTGAGCTGGGCCGCGTCAATACTCTCGGCGGAGAATGTTGAGCCGGCAGAGTTAAGCATCTCCATACTTACCTTTGCCTGCGTTTTTACCATATTCATATCCTGGGCATACTGCAGGAACCTGCCGTTTCCATATATCTGGCCAAAAGCCGACTTGTTAAATTTTGGCGCGGAGAGGCCAATCTCCCGCAAACGGCCCAGGACGCCGTTCGTTTCGGCAAGCAGTGCCAATAGTTGTATTTTTTCGGTTGAGGCAGCCCCCTTGAATGTCTCTTGCCAATTTTCAAACACAGCGCCATTCACCTTTAACGCTGCGGATAAAGATTTAGCGAAATCCATCGGTTTTCCGTATTTGCTCTTGACTGTGTCTAAAACACTATCCCTTTCCGTGCTGTTCATACCGGCAAACCCGGCATTCATTTCCAGCAATCTGTTTGTTTGAGTGAGAGTATCAATCATGTTGGCCGCGGTAATATTGTGTGACGGACTGCCGTCAAGTATATCAAAAAACTCAACAGCAAACTCCTGCACATT